>NZ_JBFRTD010000028.1:188619-298243 GCF_041473955.1 Vibrio sp. 10N.222.54.E6
GATAGCTCTGATAGCTCTGAACAGATCAAACAAGGTTATTCCCATATCAAAACCAAACCTTTGGTTTCCACTAACCAAACCCTGACATGTCATGTATGAAAAGCCGGACAATTGATTGGCATGAATTATATAAAGGAACCGGTAATGGAATTCACTGAGCAAGATAGAGATGCTTTGTACCAAACGTGGATGTCACAAAAATCTCGAATGCGAATTACGCAGATGGAGTTTTCAAAAAAGCTAGGGATGAACCAGTTGGATTTTTCGCGAGTGCTAAGAGGGGAGAAAGCATTAACCATGTCTTTCGTTAGTCACTTCTGTCGTTTGCTTCATTTGGAGCCAAGGAATGTGCTCCCTTCACTTAAAGAAGACAATGAATCCGGGCCCAAAGTGGTTTATCTGAAAAGTAGAATGAGTGTTGATGGTGAGATCCAAAATGCTTATATCGAAGGCAATCAGGTGATCGTAGAGTATGCACATACTGTTCAGAACCATTGATTTTAGATCGAGCTCTGAGTTTTACCTCTTTTTCTACAACTTTTTAACTTAGGGTATGGCATACTTGGTTAATTCCTTGATTTACTTAAGTGCGTTATGAAACCTTTAAAAGTCCTTTTGCTTGTTGCAACCAGCATGTTTTTGTTTGGTTGTGCAGGCGGCCCAATTAAAACCGCTACTAAATTCACCAGTTATGAAGATTTTCGGCCTGGCCCTGATGGAGGCGTTGATTTAGTTTGGGCAAGGATAGGGCTGCGTGACGAACAACGTTTGAAATCCAAGTTAGACGCTTATGACTCTGTGGTGATCGACCAAATCTTTGTGTTGGCAGAAGAAGGCACATTAGATCAGGAAGACATTCAGGAGCTCACAGATCATATGGTAAGTCGTTTGGAAGCGAAAATATCGCCTCATAAAACGATTGTCGATGAACCAACAGGGAACACGCTACGCTTGAGTATCGCTTTAAGTAATGTTGAAACGCCCAACCCTATCTTAGCCGTGACAAGCAGTGTGCTGCCGTTTGGTCTTGCGATGTCGACTATATATAAGGTGACGACAGGCGAGCACACCAACGTTGGGAGCGCCAGTGTTGAGCTATTGGTCAGCGATGCGCAAGACGGTACTCCATTGTTTGCAGCCATCGACCGCGAAGCGGGTAATAAAGACTTGTCTACTATGATTGATTCGTTAGATGATGCCAAAGATGCGATCAACTATTGGGTTGAACGTTTAGGTGATACTCTACAGAATATCGACGACGTCTAGAAAGAGCTTGTAATGCTAGAGAAAGAAAACCTGATTAAGCTAGCCAGAATGCAAATGCCTTTTGGCAAATACGCTGGCCGCACCTTGATTGACCTACCTGAAGAATACTTGCTGTGGTTCGATAAAAAGGGCTTCCCACAAGGTGAGTTGGGCGACTTAATGCAGTTATGTTTAGCTCTCAAGATTGAGGGCTTAGATTCTGTGGTGCAACCGCTTAAATATGACTATTAGCCCTAGTCACATCTCACACTTAGTAACTAAAATCCCATCCAAATAAGTGACGAGTAGTGGTGATTTTCTGAGGAACATTCAAAAGGAAAAAACTGAATCTTGCCTTTTGAATGTTTATGAACCCAGAGTCGCTGTAACTTTAATATTTCCACCAACACCTCCCTCAAAGCGCCCGAATTTATGATTACTTTTATACATTCACGTATTCATTGATGACGAGTCAGAATCGACTAGCTTTACCTTCCCTTAAGTGACCTGTACACACAGACAGTTTATTGAATAATTAATGACTTTAAAAAGAGTGGTTTTTAACACTGAATGAGCACGAACCTAACGAGGGTAATGGTGTTAAGTTTTTGAATAGTAATTGGATTGATAAGTGGCTAAGAATGATAACGTGCCTTACAAAGGCGGCAATGTGTGCTTGCACGTTTTCACACGGAATGTTGAGACCCGATTTTATATTAAATGCATAGCATTCAGTTGGTTATGACCGACCTTTTTGATATGTTAAGCGGACGGGTTCGTGCTTGCATGATTATGGTAATTAGTGAGGATTGAGAGTATGCAGCAAGGCTATATGTCTGAGTCTTCTTGGGATGAATTGACTTTTGATGAACGAAGTTCTTTACAGTTAATGAGAGAAAAATATAAGAACTCTGATCATCATCTGAAATTAATCGATCAGTCCTATGAAGCTATGGGAAAGATTTTTCGATCGAGAATCAATAGTGAAGTAATAAAATATAAAAGATATGAAGGAGACCTCGACGGGGTTTATTTAATTATTAATAAAGCTATTCATGATTTTTTCGGTTCAAGCCATTTTCCTGCAACCAAACATAAATCAAAAGAAATTCATGACTTTCACCAAAAACAAAGACAAAAAGCGTCCAAATTATCTGACGAAGCATTTTGTAGCTTAGAAAGAACAATTAACTGGTTATCAAATACAACAACGACAAAACAAGATGAACTTGATATGTCAGTAGCAAATGAAAAATTAATAGAGTTAAAAAAGTTAATTAGTTCGCATCTAGAACGAGTCGATCTTCATGATCGTTCTCCCTCTAAAGCTGAAAGCTTTGTACTTGGTACCTGTAATAATCTTATATGGTTTGCGAACATAAAAGCAACTAGAACTATTGACTCATCAGGGGGGAAAACACCGTTTTTGAGGTTTTTAGAGGTGTTTTTCCCATTTGAAGCGGAACCAATTTTATCTAGTTTATATGAAAAGCAAAAAAGACTACCTATAGAAAAAAGAATTGGTGGAACTTTTATTCCTGTTCGTAGGGGGTAAATTAGATTTACTAGGTATATGTTTTTGCCCCCTATGTTTAAAGACTTAATACTTTAATATGACCTTATATTAAGAATATATGAGGTTAAAAATGAATGAGTTAATTGATTTACTAACAGCAGTGTCAGGTTTGATTATCAGTATTGCGATGTTAATTAAGGCAACTAAAATATGAGAATTACCATAACAAATAAGGATTAAGGTGTTGCGTAGCCAACACTAAATCCCAAGTGTTGAACAAACCCGAAGCCACTTTATTAAGTAAATTGTACGATTGTATCTGAAGGGCATATCGCTTTGAGGCTTTTCTCAAGGCGATCGAGGCCAAGGTAAGGTCGCGATAGCAATCTTATTAACCAGTTAGCTGTTCTTCGTTTCTTTCGTCGTGACCGAGCTTATTGAGTGTTCTTGCCCAATAATGTGCACCACCACACGCTTCAACGCCTATACGCATGAGAGGCATATTTGCTATTGTAGTCAGCAGTTTAGAGCGAGTTACTGATTTATGAAGTATGACCTTACCATTTTGGTCTACGGCATGAAGACCCAAGTGGTTTTTAGCTAGGTCGATACCGCAGAAATAAGAATAATCAGACATGGTGCCTCCGGTGCAATTAAGTACCACATCAGTGTGGCAGCTCCTCGGGAGGGGGAATCCATGTCATTCGTTAGTTTGCTTCAAAGAATAGGGAAGTATCATGGAAGAAAAACGAGTAAGCATGAGACCAGCAAAACCGAATGAATTGGAATTAATTCATGCTTTAGTAACTTCAAACGACGCATGGACTAAGTTTAATGGTCCGTATTTTCCTTATTGTCACCCTTCGTTAAAGCAGTTTGAAAAGTCTTCGTTTCAACGGTTGTTAAGCGGTTTAGATTTACAGTTAATCACTGTCGATGATAACCCGATAGGAACAGTCAGCAGTTACTGGGAATGTGAAGAAACTCATTGGCTTGAAGCTGGTGTGGTAATCTACGATTCAAATTATTGGGGTCAAGGTATCGCCGCTTTGGCTCTTCCTCAATGGATCTCTTACTTGTTCAAAAATAACAGAATCGAAAGGGTCGGTTTGACAACATGGTCAGGTAATCCTCGCATGATGTCTCTGGCGTTGAAGTTGGGCTTTCAGCAAGAAGCGAGGCTAAGAAAAGTACGTTATTATGAAGGCGAGTATTACGATTCAGTGAAATATGGGGTGTTGCGTTCGGAGTGGCAAGAACGCAACTAACAAATAAGGATTAATGTGTTGCGTAGCCAACACTAAATCCCATGTGTTGAACAAGCCCGAAGCCACTTTATTAAGTAAATTGTACGATTGCATTTGAAGGGCTCATCGCTTTGAGGTACTTCTCAAGACGGGCGAATCCAAGGTAAGGTTGCGATAGCAGTCTTATCAACCAGTTAGCTTTCTTTCGTCGTCACATCTCCTCTGATTTCATCAATGCCATTCTCCTTATTATCAATGCCTTTCAGCTAGGTGGATAGGCTCATTCCGAAACTCGCCATGTATTGGTCTTACTTTTATAGCTAAAAGTGACTGTGTCTTCGGTGAGATACTAGCGTCATGCCCCCGTTGATTGAGTGTTCTTGCCCAATAATGTGCACCACTACACGCTTCAACGCCTATACGCATGAGTGGAATATTTGCTATTGTAGTCAGTAGTTTAGAGCGAGTTAGTGACTTATGAAGTAAGATTTTACTATTTTGCTCTACGGCATGAGGGTAAAATGGCTTTTAACTAAGTCGATACTGCGCAATTAAGACTAATCAGACATGGTACCTCAGGTTCAATTAAGTACCACATAAGTGTGGCAGATTTTCGGTAGGGGGAATCCATGTCATTCGTTATGAGTGAACAGGAGTTTCAGTGGCTGTATATTTAGATTCAATAAAAGTTTCACCTAGAAGAGATATGTTAAAAGTCATAGATGAATACTCAATGTCATCAGATAGTGTCAGTCTAACTGATGATATTCGCTTCAAACTAGTAGAAATATTGCCATTGGGTTCGGTGTCTGAAGATAGTTTCGCTGAAAACGATATCGCTCTAGTTGTTCGTGTGCCATTTCATCGAAGAGGGACGTTATTGTTTGGCTTCGGAGTAATCTTAGGTTGGCGTCCTCTAGTGACAATAGAGTTTGATGTTATTTCTTTGGCTAGCGGTGAGACAATTGAAACATTGCGTTCAACAAACAAGCTTAGTTGGAGTGGGTATATTAGAGGTCTCCTACGTTTGAACTCAATCATTCATATTAAGCCAGAATTTGGGTTTGCAGACCTTGAGCCACTTATAGAACAGTCTGTATGGAGCCTTTTGAAGGAGATTCAAACTAAGTACTCATAACAAATAAGGATTAAGGTATTGCGTAGCCAACACTAAATCCCAAGTGTTGAACAAGCCCGAAGCGACTTTATTAAGTAAATTGTACGGTTGGGTTTGAAGGGCGCACCGCTTTGAGGCTTTTCTCAGGCGAGTGAGGCCAAGATAAGGTTGCGATAACAATCTTATCAACCAGTTAGCTATTTTTCGTTTCTTTCGTCGTCACATCTCCTCTGATTTCGCTAATGCCATTATTCTTATTATCGATGCCTTTCAGCTAGGTGGATAGGCTCATTCTGAAACTCGCCATGTATTGGTCTTACTTTTATAGCTAAAAGTGACTGTGTCTTCGGTGAGATACTAGCGTCATGCCCCCGTTGATTGAGTGTTCTTACCCAATAATGTGCACCACCACACGCTTCAACGCCTATACGCATAAGTGGCATATTTGCTATTGTAGTCAGTAGTTTAGAGCGAGTTAGTGACTTATGAAGTAAGACCTTACTATTTTGGTCTACGGCATGATGACTAAAGTGGTTTTTAGCTAGGTCGATACCGCAGAAATAAGAATAATCAGACATGGTGCCTCCGGTGTAATTAAGTACCACGTAAGTGTGGCAGATCCTCGGGAGGGGAAATCCATGTCATTCGTTATGTCTCCGTAAGAAGAAAGGTATAGAATGAAGTTTATATTTGTTATTATTTCTTGCATATTTACTAACATTGCTAGTGCGAATACGTTGTACAAAACTGTAGAAATAGAAGCACTTAAAGAGTTTTTGGATGTGTGTGTAATAGAAGAAAATGGTTGGTGTCTAGATAAACCAATCTACTTTGAGTCGAATAATGCTTTAGCAATAAGATTAAATATAAATCATTCGTTAATCGGGCAAGGAGAACACGATCCAGAGTTAGTGCTTGAATTAGCGATGCTTAGTAATCTTTTGATGTTTAACTCAGTAGCAGCGCAACTATACAATATAGATGAAAGTTATGTTGACCTAAAGCTCAAGGAGACTAATCAAGACAATGTGGTAGTGTTAGGTACAATTGTCTCTGATGAAAAACGTTATGTGGGCTACTATCACATAAGTAATTCAACGACTTATATGATGCACGAAATCACATCTGATTACGCAGACAGCGTAGAGTTCTATTTGGACAAAATAAATAGATAGGCGCTCTCTAAAAAGACGTAACGAATAAGGATTAAGGTGTTGCGCAGTCAACACTAAATCCCGAGTGTTGAACAAGCCCGAAGCCACTTTGTTAAGTAAATTGTACGATTGCATTTGAAGGGCACATCGCTTTGAGGCTTTTCTCAAGGCGAGCGAGGCTAAGATAAGGTTACGATAGCAATCTTATCAACCAGTTAGCTGTTTTTCGTTTCTTTCGTCGCCACATCTCCTCTGATTTCGTCAATGCCATTCTCCTTATTATCAATGCCTTTCGGCTACGTGGGTCGGCTCACTCCAACGCACCGCGATAGAGGTATCGCGACAAATAGCTCAGTGCAGAAGTGAGTGCAAGTTTCGTTGTCGGCTTTGAGTATGCAGGCGTTATAGCTCAGGTCAGATTCACCTTTCGAAAGGTCATAACTACGTTAATCACGTATAGTTTTGCCATGTGTACGTCACTTGCGTATACTCTGAGTATGAAAAGTGTATTTGTCGAATCGACCATATTTGAAAAGTACCGTAATGAATATCTCAGCGATGATGAGTTTAGGCTTTTTCAAGCTGAGTTAATGTCTAACCCAAAACAGGGGGACGTGATTCAAGGTACAGGTGGTTTGCGAAAGATTCGAGTTGCAAGTAAAGGTAAGGGCAAGCGTGGCGGCTCTCGTGTTATCTATTACTTCCTCGATGAAAAGCGTCGTTTCTACTTGCTGACAATTTATGGCAAGAATGAAATGTCCGATTTAACTGCAGATCAAAAGAAACAATTAAAGGCTTTTATGGAGGCGTGGCGTAATGAGCAATCGTGACCTATTTGCAGAGTTAAGTACTGCTCTTGTTGAGGCTAAAGAGCATTCAGAGGGTAAACTCACTCTTAAAACTCATCAAGTTAACGATATCAGTGAGTTAGATATTTCACCTAATGAAATCGTGAGTATCCGTGAACAGTTTAATATGTCGCGTGGTGTGTTTGCGCGTTTACTGCATACATCATCCCGAACATTAGAAAACTGGGAACAAGGGCGTAGCGCACCAAATGGACAAGCTGTGACCCTTCTAAAATTGGTTCAGCGTCATCCGGAAACTCTTTCGCACATCGCTGAGCTATAACAAATAAGGGCTAGGGTGTTGCGCAGTCAACACTAAATCCCGAGTGTTCAACAAGCCCGAAGCGACTTTATTAATTAAATTGTACTATTGCATTTGAAGGGCACATCGCTTTGAGGCTTTTCACAAGACGATCGAGGCCAAGGTAAGGTCGCGATAGCAATCTTATCAACCAGTTAGCTGTTCTTCGTTTCTTTCGTCGTCACATCTTCTGTTGTTTCGCCTGTACAATTCTCCATATACCGTTCCTGCGCAGAAATTGCCAAATTTGATCAGTTCTATTCTTCGATGAGTAACATCCAAACCAAGGTTGTGGTGCTAGTTCCCATTTTTCTCTATGTGACGAAAAGTCTTTAGCTCTCTATTTTTTGTGTATGCGTTTTGTAAAGGCTGTAGTGTGGTAAAGAGCTTTTATCTATCGTTGCGTAAGACATTATCTAGCCAGGATAGTTTGAAGAGCTGTGTTCTTACTGTGTCTGATAACTGCACAATCGATAACGTGTAAATAATATTATACAGGGTGTTTTAAATATAAAACACAAAATAAATTGCGTTTTTTTTTAATTAGTGATTGAAACTGTGGTTTTTACTAGTTAAGTTACAGGGAACAAGAAGATAAATGCTGATGGAAAATGACGTGAGATAACGTGCATTCAGCCTCAAGGATAGAAAATAGGAAGAAGTAAGCAATGTTCCAGACTGATGATGTAAGAATTAACAAAGTAAAAGAGTTATTACCCCCTGTTGCTGTTTTAGAAAAGTTTCCAGCGACAGAAATTGCTTCTTCTACAACCTTTGAAAGCCGCAAAGCGATCCACAATATTTTAGAAGATAGCGATGATCGCTTACTTGTTATTGTTGGCCCATGTTCTATTCATGATACAGAAGCTGCGCTTGAGTACGGTAAACGTTTGAAAGTGCTACGCGACGAACTAGGCGATAACCTTGAAATCGTAATGCGTGTTTACTTTGAAAAACCACGTACCACTGTTGGCTGGAAAGGCCTAATCAATGACCCGTACATGAACGACACGTTCAAACTAAATGACGGTCTTCGTCTAGGACGTAAGTTACTACTTGACCTAACTGATATGGGAATGCCTACGGCGAGTGAATTCTTAGATATGATTACGCCGCAATACGTTGCTGACCTAATCAGCTGGGGCGCAATTGGCGCACGTACGACAGAATCTCAAGTTCACCGTGAACTGGCTTCAGGCCTATCTTGCCCAGTTGGCTTCAAGAATGGTACGGATGGCAACATCAAGATCGCAACAGATGCAATTCGCTCTGCAAGTGCTTCGCACCACTTCTTGTCGGTAACTAAATACGGTCACTCAGCGATCGTTGAAACCGCAGGTAACCCTGATTGTCATATCATCCTACGCGGTGGTAAAGAGCCAAACTACAGTGCAGAGCACGTTGGTAAGATTAAAGAAGAGCTAGAAGCTTCAGGTCTTCCACAGAAGGTGATGATTGACTTCAGCCACGCGAACAGCTCAAAGCAGTTCAAGCGCCAAATGAACGTTTCTGATGACGTAAGTGCACAGATCTCAGGCGGTGACAAAGCCATCTTTGGTGTGATGATTGAATCTCATCTTGTTGAAGGTCGCCAAGATTTAGTTGACGGTAAAGCGGCGACATACGGCCAATCTGTTACTGACGCATGTATCGGTTGGGAAGATACTGAAACAGTACTTCGCCAACTAGCAGATGCTGTTGAAGCACGTCGTAACAAATAGACTGATTATTGCATATTACAGTCGGCGATTAAGCTGCTGAAAATTCAAAGCCCTTATTAGCAATCGCTAGTAAGGGCTTTTTTGTGGATTTTAGTTTTAAACGGAAAGCGCCTTGGACTCTTAAATAAGAAAAGACAGTAGCTCGTCGACTTTAAGTGATAGCAAAGCTCTATTTTGTCTGGTTTCTACATTAAGGCGTATTAATGGCTCGGTATTAGACTTTCTTAAGTTGAAGCGCCATGTGTCCATATTCATGCTGATCCCGTCTGTGTGATCGATCTCAACGGCATTATCTCGGTAGTGCAATAACACACAAGCCATGACTTCCTCTGGGTTGGATACTCTGCGATTGATCTCTCCGGATGAGGGGAATCTATCCATACTTGCGTTCGTCAGTTGGTAAAGAGACTGTTGGGTTTTCGACATTAGTTCAATAACCAGTAGCCAAGGAATCATTCCTGAGTCGCAATATCCAAAATCACGAAAATAATGGTGTGCGCTCATCTCACCACCGTAGACCGCATTCGTTTCACGCATCTTCTCTTTGATAAGTGCGTGTCCCGCTTTAATCCCAATCGCTTTTCCACCACGTTTGTAAGCGATTTCAATCGTGTTCCATGTCATGCGCATATCGTGTAATACAGTGGCGTTCGGCTCTTTTAATAAGAATGCTTCAGCAAGCAACCCGACAATGTAATAACCTTCAATGTAATTGCCTGTCTCGTCAAAGAAAAAGCAGCGATCGAAGTCTCCATCCCAAGCAATACCAAGATCGGCCGAGCTTTGTAAAACGGCGTCTCTGGTGGCTGTTTGGTTTTCTTTAATCAATGGGTTCGGAATGCCATTAGGGAATGTTCCGTCAGGAGTATGGTGAACCTTGATGAAGGTGATCGGAATATCGAGCGTGGCAAAGCGAGCTTCTAAATCATCAATAATACGCCCTGCGACACCGTTCCCTGCGTTCACCACAATTTTCATAGGTGAAAGCTCAGAAGGAGATATATAAGAGAGTAGGTGGTCTACATAAGGGGCGAGAATACTGGTCGATCTACTAGAGTTACTTGGTTGTGCATGAACGAACGGTAAATTGCAGTTCAGCTCTTGATTAAGCTCTGCAATGCGTCGTTTGATTTCATCTAACCCACTGTTTTTACTTATCGGGCTAGCGTCCAAGCCGACCAATTTCATTCCGTTGTAATTAATTGGGTTATGGCTTGCCGTAATTTGGATTCCGCCAATGGCGCCAAGGTGGCGAGTTGCAAAGTAGACTTCTTCAGTCCCTGTCATTCCAAGATCAACGACGGTTATTCCAGACTCGATTAAGCCTTTGGTCATGGCTTCTTGTAATGAAAGGGACGTTTCTCGGTTATCACGACCAATCACCACTTGAGCCAATCCATCGAATGAGGCTTCAGGTGTCGTGGATAGGGCGTATTCTCCAAATGCTTTGCCGAGCAGGTAGGTAAAGTACCCATTGATTTGGTCACCAATGATGCCGCGAATATCGTTGTTCTTAAAGCAGCTAAGGTCTAATGTTGGTTTCACTTGATTGTCGCCGCTTTATTTCGATTTGTTGTTCTGAGACGAAGAAGCTTGTTGGTTTCGAACCTCTCGCCCATAGCTGTCTTGATATCGAATGATATCGTCTTCACTTAAGTGACTACCGGTTTGTACTTCGATCATTTCGAGAGGTGAGTCTCCAGGGTTCTCAAGGCTGTGGATATGGCCTAGTGGAATGTAAGTGGATTGATCTTCTTCGATTAGATACGTTTTCTCATCGTTGGTTACTTTCGCAGTGCCAGCCACGACTACCCAATGTTCTGCTCTATGGTGATGCATTTGCAACGAAAGCCTATGGCCAGCGTTGACTGTAATGCGCTTCACTTTGTCTCGTTTGCCTAGATCGATCACGTCGTATTTACCCCAAGGCCTAAAGACCTCGCGATGATGGACATGTTCCGTTCGACCAGCCTGATTCAGTTGGCTAACAATCGACTTAACACTTTGAACTTTGTCTTTGTTCGCAACCAATATTGCATCTTTAGTTTCGACAATGATCAAATTGTCGACACCTACAGTCGCGACCAGCTTATTTTCCGCATGAATGTAGTTGTGTTGAGAATCGACGGTTAATACATCACCTTCAATGACGTTATTGTGCTCATCTTTGTCGCTTACATCCCAGATAGCAGACCACGAACCAATATCATTCCAACCAACGTCCATCGGGATCACTGCGGCGTGTGAGGTCTTCTCCATCACGGCATAATCGATAGAGTCACTTGGGCTATTTTTGAATGCTTCTGCCTCGATACGGATAAAGTCGAGGTCGGTATTTTGCTTTGAAAGAGCTAACTGACAAGCCGCTAATATTTCTGGGTGGTGTTTAGAGAGTTCTTCAAGGTAGCGGGATGCCTTAAACATGAACATGCCGCTGTTCCACAAGTATTGCTCTGAACGTATGTATTCTTCTGCAGTTGCTTTATCAGGCTTTTCTATGAAGCATTCAATGGTGTAGGCATGATGGACTGATTGCACTGTAGTGTTGGTTTCTATTTGCAGGCTAGAGGGAAGTGGTTGGCCTTGTTTGATATAGCCATAACCAGTCTCTGGAGCATTCGGGGTTATACCGAATGTCACCAGTTTGCCTTGTTTTGCGTAACCAACACCACGGCTAATTGTTTGTTGAAATTCAGAGGTTTTAGCGATGTGATGATCGGCCGCCAACACTAATAAGATAGGGTCAGATTCGTTCGATTTTTTATCCACTGATTTGCTTAGAGCCTGTAGGGCAGCAAGCGCAATAGCTGGGGCTGTATTTCTACCGACAGGCTCTAAAAGGATTCCACTGTGTTGGATTTTAGTGGCGCGAACTTGTTCAGCGGCAATAAAGCGGTGTTCTTCATTACAGATAATGAATGGAGCTGCGCACTTGCTATCCGTTAGATAGTCCTCAAGACCTTGCAAGCGTTGAAGCGTTTGCTGAAGCATTGACTGTTCGCCAGCAATATTGAGAAATTGCTTAGGGTAAAGTTCGCGAGACAGAGGCCAGAGGCGACTTCCGGAGCCGCCAGCTAGGATCACAGGTAAAATCATAGAGTGGTAATTAGGTGTATTTGAATACTGGCGCCATGTTACCACGCTTCACTCTGTTTATTTATCGATAACCAGTTTACTTATCGATAACCCATCGACTTGACGACAAGCTATAAACGATAAGCAATATAGATGTGCTTCTTAATGACCTTCTGAGTTGGAAATGACCATACCTTGAGCTTCGCCAAAATCTTGAGGATCGATCTTGAGCGTTTGTGTTGGGAAGGCGATATCAGCATTGTGCTTATGAATAATCGCCAACACTTGCAGCAGGACATCTTGCTTAACTTCGTGGTATCTCACCCAGTTAACCGTTTTGGTGAAGGTGTAGATAAAGAAATTAAGGGTTGATGGACCAAACTTATCAAAGTTAACGATCAGCGTCTGTTTTGCATCAATGTCAGGGTGTGTTTCGAGCATGGATCTAACTTCATCAACAATTAGAGCTAGCTTGTCTGCATCTTGATAACGAAGACCGAAGGTTTCATTGATTCTGCGGTTCAACATTCTTGATGGGTTCTCCACCACAATGTTACTGAATACCGAATTTGGCACGTATAAAGGTCGCTTATCAAAAGTGCGAATGATGGTCATGCGCCAACCAATGCGTTCGACTGTACCTTCGATTTGGCGGTCTGGTGAGCGTATCCAATCACCGACTTTAAAAGGACGGTCGAAGTAAATCATCATGCCGCCAAAGAAATTCGACAGTAGATCCTTTGCTGCCAAACCGACGATTAAGCCACCCACACCACCGAAGGTGAGTAAGCCAGATAGGCTCAGACCAAATGCCTGCATGATGGTCAGGCCGCCCATCACCATAAAGAACAAGCGAGCGACTTTAGCGATAGCTTGTACTGTGGTTTCGTCTCTGGTTTTTTGTTCTAAGACGTACGCTTCAGTGTTGGTGATCATTCGCAAGGTAAACCAAACGAAGGTACAGATAATTAATATGTGCTTAAGTGTTTTTAACCAATTAATTTCATTACCAAACTGGTCTTGAAGGATTAACCCCACAGAGACAGTTGCAGGCCAACACCAGAGTAATGTACTGACAGGTGTTTTTAGCGCCTCTAGCAGTAGGTCATCCCAGTGGAATGGGGTTTTCTGAACCAGAATTTCTAAGCGATTATGGATAATTCGCCAAGCGACCCAAGCGAGAAAGCTCGCAATAGTGATGAATAGGACGCTGTTTGCCCAATCACTATGGCTCTGGTTAATGTAGGTTTGTACTTGGGTTATGAATTCATTCATTGTGTGTACTGCCGCAGAAATAGTGGGTTAGAAATTAGCAGAAATCACTTTTGTTCTCTACCTTTATAAATCAAGCGATTAGCTGACAATTGTATCTCTATATGGATATATAGTCGTTTTTTTGTATGAAGACAATTTCATTATTTGTTTTCGATGCTACATAGCTTTGTAAGTGGAGTAATAAATGAGTGACAAACAATATGCAGTTATTGGCTTGGGACGTTTTGGTCTCTCAGTCTGTAAAGAGCTACAAAGTTCAGGCTCACAGGTACTCGCCGTTGATATTGATGAAGAGCGAGTGAAAGATGCGGCGGCTTTTGTTTCTCAAGCGATTGTTGCGAACTGTACAAGCGAAGAGACAGTTAAAGAGTTAAGGCTCGATGAATACGACATGGTGATGGTGTCGATTGGCTCTGATGTTAATTCCAGTATTCTAACGACCTTGGTCGTTAAAGAGTCAGGTGCAAAGGCAGTCTGGGTTAAGGCGAATGATAAGTTCCACGGCAAGATCCTCTCTAAGATTGGTGCTGACTATATCATCATGCCGGAGCGAGATATGGGTATTCGTGTCGCGCGTAAAATGTTGGATAGACGCGTTCTTGAGTTTATCGACCTTGGCAGTGGCTTAGCGATGACGGAAATCGTTATTGGTTCTAATTTGTTGGGTAAGAAACTTGGTGACCTTAAGCTGTGTAAAGAAAATGGTGTTGAGGTACTTGGCTTTAAGCGAGGCCCGAACTTAACGAAAGCACCAGAACTGGATGTGAGTTTAGAAATTGGGGATGTGGTGATCATAGCTGGGCCGAAAGAGACTTTATCTAGAAAGCTACGCAATTGGTAATTGGTAATTGGTAAGTAAGGTAACAGTATGAATTCGGTAAAACGAAAAGGTGCTTTCTACACCCTTAAAAGTGATAAGAAGCCACGCAAAGGCTCTGAACCTAAGATTATCCTTACGAGCTTCTTAGGTGTTCTTATCCCCTCAGCAATCTTGTTGACGCTGCCTGTGTTCTCGGTGACAGGACTAAGCTTTACGGATTCACTGTTTACTGCCACGTCAGCGATCAGTGTGACAGGTTTAGGTGTTGTTGATACTGGCCAGCATTTCACCTTGGCAGGTAAAATCTTACTGATGTTCTTGATGCAAGTTGGTGGGTTAGGGCAGATGACTCTGTCTGCGGTACTGCTCTATATGTTTGGTGTCCGATTAAGCCTTAAACAACAAGCATTGGCAAAAGAAGCACTTGGACAAGATCGTAAGATTAATCTCCGTAAATTAGTTAAGAAGATCATTATCTTTGCGTTGGTGGCGGAGTTTGTCGGTTTTGTATTGCTCTGTTTCCGTTGGGTTCCAGAAATGGGATGGGCAACGGGAAGCTTTTATGCACTCTTTCACGCTATATCTGCATTCAATAATGCAGGCTTCGCGCTGTTTTCAGACAGTATGATGAGTTTTGTTGACGATCCACTGGTGATATTTACATTAGCAGGTTTGTTTATTTTTGGTGGACTTGGTTTTACAGTCGTCGGCGACTTATCGAGTAACTGGCGTAAAGGTTTTCGACACCTACATTTACATACCAAGATTATGTTAACAGCGACACCAGCGCTGTTGTTGGTTGGTACGGTGATGTTTTGGTTGTTGGAGAGGAATAACTCCGCGACCATGGGAGGGTTATCGACACAAGGTCAGTGGTTAGCGGCATTTTTCCAGTCAGCGAGTGCTCGTACTGCTGGTTTTAATAGTGTGGATTTGTCTCAGTACACTCAGCCTGCATTGTTGGTGATGATAGTACTGATGTTGATTGGTGCTGGTTCAACTTCAACTGGTGGTGGTATTAAGGTTTCGACATTTGCGGTCGCTTTTGTAGCAACTTGGACATTCTTACGTCAGAAAAAGCATGTAGTGATGTTTAAACGTACTGTGACCTGGCAAGCTGTAACAAAGTCATTGGCCATTATTGTGGTAAGTGGAGCACTGTTAACCACCGCAATGTTTTTGTTAATGCTCACTGAGCAAGCCGCGTTTGACCGCGTGATGTTTGAAGTGATTTCTGCTTTTGCAACCGTCGGTCTAACAGCGGGACTCACTGCAAATCTCACTGAGCCCGGTAAATACATCATGATTGTCGTTATGGTCATCGGGCGTATTGGTCCTTTGACTTTGGCGTACATGCTGGCTCGTCCAGAACCCTCCTTGTTGAAATACCCTGAAGATACAGTGTTGACGGGCTAATAATGTTAACGGGGTAATAATGCTAACAGGCTAGGATTTATAGTTCTTGTTAGTGTGTTAGAAAAACAAAGCCAGCGTTATGCTGGCTTTGTTGGTATAGGTGTAGCACTAATTTCTTAGTACTTAAGCTTTAGCCTTCGAACATTTCTACATATTCTTCGTAGCCTTCCTCAGCCAATTTATCTGCTGGGATAAAGCGCATAGCGGCTGAATTCATGCAGTAGCGTAAACCTGTTGGCTTTGGACCATCTTTAAATACATGCCCTAGGTGAGAGTCACCAAATTTACTGCGAACCTCTGTTCTTGGGTAAAGTAGCTTGTAGTCAGTAGTTGTTACCACATAAGCTTCGCTGATTGGCTGTGTAAAGCTTGGCCAACCTGTACCTGATTTGTATTTGTCTTTTGAAGAGAACAAAGGCTCACCCGTTACGATATCAACGTAAATACCTTCTTGCTTGTTATCCCAGTATTTGTTGTCAAACGGGCGCTCTGTTGCGTCGTCTTGTGTGACATCGTATTGCAGTGAAGTTAGAGACGCTTTGAGCTCTGCATCAGACGGCTTGCTGTATGTCTTAGCATTAGCTGTCGCATTTTTGTCATCGATGATTTGGCGGATCGTTTTCGGATTTTCTTTTCTATCATCACCGAAGATTTTATCTAGGTACTGATCACGACCAGAAGCGTAGCGGTAGTAGTTATAACGAACCTTACTCTTCTTGTAATAATCTTGATGGTATTCTTCTGCTGGCCAGAATTTTTCAAACTTAATCAGCTCTGTTTTTAGTGGCTCACCAAAGATCTGAGCTTTGTCTATTTCCATCATGAAGTTCTGAGCGATGTCTTTTTGATCCTGGTTATGATAGAAAACAGCAGGTCGATATTGTGGACCTCTGTCAACGAATGAACCTTTGTCATCAGTTGGGTCGATGTGTCTGAAGAATTGGTCAAGCACCTGTTCGTAGCTAACCACATCAGGGTTGTAAGTCACGTTGATCACTTCGATGTGACCAGACTTACCTGATGAAACTTGTTTATAGGTTGGATTCTCTAATTCGCCACCAGAATATCCTGAGACAACATCCGAGACTCCTGTCAGCTTCTCCAGATCGGATTCTGTACACCAAAAACAACCACCAGCCAGTGTCGCTATTTCGCTCTTACCTGAGTTAGCCGTTTTATCCATTGTATTGGCAGTGCCAGTCTGGCTCACAAACAGCGAAATCAGTGGTAGCGCAACCACGAGTGATACCAATATTTTAGATAATTTATTCATAGATACCTCATCTTGACGTCTTTTCATTCGATTTTGAATGTACGAATAGAGACAGGGTTTAGATGGAAAAAATTACACTATTCATAAAAAAAATATCTCAAACAGAAAATCTTGCTCATAAATGCTGCCAGTAGTAGGGTGTCCATTATTGATATAATAGATAATGATGGCGGTTTCCGTACATCTAAGGAACAACATGCAAGCAGAAGTTAAATGGGTCGAAGGCTTTAAATTCCTAGGTCAATCTCAATCAGGTCACTCTGTCGTTATGGATGGCAGTGGCGGTGCTACCGCGCCAAGCCCTATGGAAATGGTGCTAATGGCTGCTGGCGGTTGTAGCTCTGTTGATGTGGTTGATGGCTTGAAATCTGCAGGCCAAAACATCACGGGCTGTAATGCAAAGCTTGAAACCACACGTCGTGAAACGGCGCCAAAAATCTTTACTGTGATTAACATTCACTTCGAAGTGTCGGGTGAAAATCTTGATCCTGAGTTGGTTGCTAAGGTCTGTGCGGATTCATTAGAAAAATACTGTTCAGTATGCTTAATGCTGGGTGCTGGTGTAGAGATGACCCACAGCTGGGAAATAGTCTAGTCTCTGATTGTACAGCTTGGCAGTAGACTGATTTTTACGGCTTCTACTTATAGCTGATGGCATATGGGGAGAGCCTGATAAAGAAAAGGGCGGAGCACTTGAAAGTGCTCCGCCCTTATTATTTTAATTAAGGTAGAGTGCTATTATTCAGCAGTTTCTACGATAACTTCTTCCATTTGCGCTTTTTCTTGGTATTCGAAGCTTGGGATCGTTGCGTCAACACGACGGTTTTGCGCACGACCTTCAGCTGTAGCGTTTGATGCTACAGGGTTTTCTTCCCCTTCACCTGAAGCTGTAATGCGGTCCGCTTCAATGCCTTGCTCTTCAATGTATGCGGCTACAGCAGCAGCACGCTTCTTAGAGATCATCATGTTGTACTCTGCCGCACCTGTTGAATCAGTGTGACCAACAACATTAACTGATGATTGAGGGTGAGCTTGCAGTACTTCAACTAATGGCATTAATGCAGATTTGCCTTCTGAAGATAATTCAGTGCTGTTTGTCTCAAACATACCTTGAGAGAAGCTTTCAGTTTTCGCTTTAGTAACCACAACTTCTTCTTCAACAACAATGACTTCTGGTTCGGCAATTGGCTCTGCAGGAGCCTGTGTTATAACGGCTGCAGAAGCGGCTGCTGCTGAAGCCGTTGTGTTACCTGTACCAAAGTTGTAGCTAAGGCCAACGGTAACAAGGTTAGAGTTTAAGTCTTGCACGAATTTATCATCGAAATCATCGAAGTATTGATATTCAACACGCAGTGCCCAGTCTTCAGCGAATTGCTTTTCAGCACCGATACCAAGAGACAATACTACGTCATCTTCGTCATCGTGCATGATGTAAGCTGGGCCGGCTTTGAAGAAGATATCAAATTTTTGTTGGATAGCGAGTCGATACATAGGGCTCAGAGAGATAGCGACGATTGAATCACTATATTGCTTCAAAGTTCCTGTGCTATTAAAGCTTGTATCGTAGTCTCCTAGGTAGTCTGCGCTCAGTTCAAGAGCAAACTTGTCAGAAAAGTTGTAGCCACCGTAAAGGCCACCCGCAACAGAATCATCTTCGCATTTAACGCCATCGACACAGGCACTATCTAGCCAACCCATGCCCACTTTTGCACCAACATAAGTGGTTGCAGCAATAGAAGGAGCTGCCGCTAAGCCGGAAGCTGCGACGACAGCACACATGATTTTAGAAAGTTTTTTCATAATCTTATCCTTGGATTAATTTTTATTGTTATCTGAACTGACCTGTAAAGCGATAACTTACTGGCTAAGACACTGCGACCGTAAGTAAATCAAGGCGTTGATTCAGGTAGAGCTTTTAAAGTACTACTAATATATTGTTAGTCTGATTGCGTATGATAGTCAATCGGATTGTTGGTATTCATAGTTTTCAAGGCGCTATTTATAGCTTTTTTGTTGATCAATTGTTGTCTTAAATGTTGGAAACAATGAAACCTCGTATCATTTTAACGCGGTACGAGGTTTCATCTTTTTGTGTGAACGGATTATTTGGCTACATAGTCTGAGTTGTAGGGGGGAGCGGAGCTTTAGCTGTTACGGGCGCTCACCGGCTAACAAACGCTTTTCGATATCTGCAATCACTCTAGGTAAGTCGGCGATGGTATCGATCAGGTAGTGCGGGTTTGATTTGTTTAGCTTAATGCTTGCTTTTTCTCGCGCAACTGCAAGTGTCGCTTCGTCGGCATCCACATATTCTTGGTAGGTTAAGCCTGCTTCGTTGCCTGATAGTACAAGGCCTACTGTCCACATGCCTGCGTTGTGGCCTTCATCGATACCCGGTGCTGCGTCATCCACTTTCACACACGCAGCGACGTTCGTCACACCTAGGTCAATGACGTTTTTAAGTGCCATGAATGGAGCAGGGCGACCGCCTTGCGGTAAGTCGTCAGTTGCAACTACGTTGTCAGGAAGATAACCGTAATCTGCTGCAGCTGGAATTAGTACGTCCATCACCTCTCGTGGGTAACCAGAACAAGAGCCGATTTTTACGTTCTTTTCTTTTAAGTTATTCACGACTTCAATCGCGTTTAAAATTGGTGCTGCGTGGTCTGCTACTTTTGCTTTCTGAAGAGGCATGAATGCCGAGTAGATCGCATCAACGTCTTCACTGGTCATCGAGCGTCCGAATTGAGCATTCCAACGAGCGTCGACAGCTGGAATTCGACCAACCGCTTGGATGTGGTCCCATTTGCCGATACCCATAGGTTCACGCGCTTCTGCTAAGTCGATATCAAAGTCGAAACCTTGTCTGAATGCTTCAACGAAAATGCTGGTTGGAGCAAATGATCCAAAATCAACGATAGTGCCTGCCCAGTCAAAGATAACCGCTTGGATAGGTGATGTCGTGTTCATAATAGTGTCCTATTTTTGTGTCACTCCCAGTTCAAGTTATTGGAAGGACGAATGATTGTTTTAGCTTATTGGTTTAAATGTTGATTTAGATAATGAATTAAAGGTATTCAAAATCTTTGCAGACTTTTGCTATCGCATTTTCGAATATAGACAGAGCGACTTCTAGTTCACTGCGGCTGATGATCAATGGCGGGCTCAATTGAATCACGTTACCTTGTGACACCTTAAAGCTCAGGCCATCGTTCAGACATTGATAAAGTACGGCTTCTGCTTCATCGAACGCTCGGGTTTTGGTGATATGGTCGGTGACCAATTCCACCCCCCAGAGCAGGCCGATGCCGCGAACGTCACCAATGACTGGGTACTTATCTTTCATTTGAAGCAGTTGTTCACGTACAAAAGCGCTGTCTTCTTGCACTTTTTCAAGTAAATTTTCTTGCTCAATCACTTCCATGGTGGCGAGTGCTGCCGCGCAACCAATTGGGCTTTTTTCGTGGGTGTAGTGACCAAGAGATACTTGCGCTGCCGTGTTGTATTTGTCTTTAGTGATCATGGCTGCGATTGGAACTAAGCCGCCGCCAAAACCTTTACCGATACAAAGAATGTCAGGTTCGATATCAAAAGCTTGGTGAGTGAACCATTCGCCACTGCGACCCATACCGTTTGGAATGTCGTCGATGATCAACATGACGTTATGCTTATCACAAATCTCACGGATGCGCTTCCAGTAAGCTTTGCTTGGTACTTGCACGTCTGTGTTACGAACCGCTTCTGCAATGAAGGCACCAATGCCACCTTCTTTTTCAATCACATACTCAAGGTAATCGGCGTAGTGAACATCACGTGCGGTCTCGTTCGCATCGCCGGAGTTTTGCCCGCAAAGCGAAAAAGAGTCATTGAGCGGGAAAGCACCACGATAGGAAACCGCTGGTGGAATACGTTCTACGCCAGCCATTAACGGCCCCATGCCTTCGCGGAAACACGCTTCGCCACCCACTGAAATCGCATCAAGTGACGCGCCATGGAATGAATCCCACAATGACACTACTTTGAAATTGTTGGTGACATGGCGAGCTAGTTTGAGCGCCATGCCGATCACTGATGTGCCACCGGGAGCAAACAACACACGATTCAAATCACCACCGCAGATCTGTGTGAGTTTCTCAGCACACTGAACCGCAGTTTCATTGGTGAAGCGACGTGGTGAAAATGGCAACGACGCCATTTGCTGAGTCACTTTATTAATAATGTGTGGGTGGCCATAACCAAGTTGATGAACATTGTTACCGTGAAAGTCCATGTACTTTTTGCCCGTCGCATCTTGAATATAGATGCCTTCGGCTGCTTCAAGTGTGTCTAGGCAAGGCGTTGACATGGCTTGATGAAGAAACACGTCAGAGTCGCGCTTTAACATCGCTTGAGTCGCATCATCGTTTAGCGATTCGTTCCATTTTTCGCGTGCTGGTGTGGTGTTCACATCGCCTTCGCTTCGAAAGTACGTTGCCTTTAGAACTGGCTCTTGATTGGTCGTTGTCATTATTTGATGTCCCAGTACATAGCGTTTTTCACTGCGCCAATGAGAGCTTCAATGTCTGACGGATACACTTCACCGATGTTACCGATTCGGAAGCAGTCTGCGTTTGAAACCTTACCCGGGTAAATCACAAAACCTTGTTCTTTCAAACGGTCATAGAATTCCTTGAATTGGTAATCGCTATGAGTTGGAGAATAGAAAGAAGTAATGATAGGTGAATGAAGATCATCATTAAGCAGTGGCTCAAAGCCAAGAGAGCGCATACCTGCAACCAATGTGGTTTGGTTGGTTTGGTAGCGATTATGACGAGCTTCGATGCCACCTTCTTGCTCCAATTCAAGTAGAGCTTGGTAGAAAGCACGCACTGTATGAGTTGGAGAGGTGAAGCGCCATTTACCATTGTTGCTTTCCATGCAGTGCCATTGGTCAAACAGGTCAAGGCTTAATGAACGAGCTTGGCCTTTGCATTTTTCCAGTTCCGATTGCTTCGCAATAACAAAGCCGAATCCAGGTACACCTTGAATGCATTTGTTTGCCGAGCTGATCATGTAATCGATACCTAAGTCAGCAATATCCATAGGGATGCCACCAAAACTCGACATCGCATCTAGAATGACGGTTTTGTTGTGCTGTTTTGCCAATTTGGCAATCTCTTCAATTGGATTCAGCATGCCAGTGGTGGTTTCACAGTGGACAATCGCAACGTGAGTAATGTCTGAATCCATGGCCAATGCCGTTTCCATTTCGTTCAAGTCAGGCTGTGATGTTTCACCTGGGGAAACGACATGGCATGGAATGTTTAAATATTCTGCGATTTGAGCAATACGAGCACCATATGCTCCGTTATCGACCACAAGAAGCTTACCGCTGTTAGAGATAACGCTACCGATTGTTGCTTCAACTGAAGCAGTGCCGCTGCCTTGCATTAATACGCTGGTATATCCCGCCTGCTTAGTTGCCAAAGTCACAAGCTTGCTACGAATCACTTCAACAATGTCTTTGTTGTATTCATCGTCCCAAGTACACCAATCTTTTAGCATCGCTTGGCGCACGGTTTCAGAAGTAGATAGAGGACCCGGTGTCAGTAGTAAATATTCGTTTCTCATGTTCAATTCTCGTGATTTTAATTTTGGACTATACCAGTGATTGCGGTTACTTTAACAACCAATTTAAACGGTCGTAAATAGTCCAAACGTTATTTTCACAAAAGCTTCATATTAAGATTGGTCACTTGTGTTGAGAAATTTACCGATCTTGAAATTGCCATTTTTTGTTCATTTAATCGTCATAAAAGCCAGTTAGCTTAATACTCGAAATCTGGTACATACCAATATAAAGGTGTGTTCTAACAACCTAAATGAATTTATGGATATAGAAGCCTCTAGATGGAGCTTCTAGCTTTAACAACTTTAACTTTGGCAATTTTTAATTTTGGCAACTTCTCACTTTAGAGTTGGCCTGACTGGAGAAAATGATGAAAAACCGTTTTATGAAAGGATCACTTGCAGCATTAGTTACTCTACTAGCTGGTAATGCTTATGCAGCACAGGAAGTGACGGTTTACACCGCTTTTGAAACTGACATTTTAGCGAAATACAAGAACGCATTTGAAAGTGAAAACCCAGACATCAACATCAAGTGGGTGCGTGATTCAACAGGGATCATGACGGCAAAATTATTGGCTGAGAAAAACAATCCTCGCGCAGAGGTAGTTTGGGGACTTGCTGGTTCTTCAATGGCACTGCTTAAAGAAGAGGGCATTCTTAAGCCTTACACTCCTCAAGGTGTAGAAGCGTTGCGTGTAAACCTTAACGACCCGCAATCTACTCAAGCTTGGTACGGCAATGACGCATTCTTCAATGCAGTTTGCTTTAACGAAGTAGTGGCTAAGCAATTGAACCTACCGGCACCTAAGTCTTGGGATGACCTAACGAAGCCTATCTACAAGGGCCATATTGCTATGCCAAACCCAGCGTCTTCTGGTACAGGCTACATGCAGGTTTCGGCTTGGCTACAAAACATGGGTGAAGACCAAGGTTGGAACTACATGCAGAAGCTAGATCAAAACATTGCTCACTACACGCACTCAGGCTCTAAGCCATGTGTTCAAGCGGGCATGGGTGAAGTCGCTATCGGTATTTCTATGGCGAGCCGTGGCGCTAAGCTGAAAACTCAAGGCGCGCCACTTTCAGTGATTACGCCTGAAGGCATCGGCTGGGAATCTGAAGCGGTAGGTCTTGTTAAGCCTTCTGATGCAGCACAACGTGTTATCGATTGGTCTATTTCTAAAGCGGCAAATGAGCTTTACATCGAAATGTACCCAGTTGTTGGTCACAAAGATGTGACAGGCAAAGCAGAGAACTTCCCTAATGTAGAAAAGAACATGGCAAAAATGGACTTCGCTCGAATGGGCAGCGAACGTGCCGACGTTCTTAAAACATGGTCTGACAAGTTTGACGCTAAATCAGAGCCAAAATCTTAATCTGACGACCTATTCAGTTACTTAACTATTTAGTTCATTAGAAGTTAGAAATCAGTAAAGGAAGACTTCGGTCTTCCTTTTTTAGTTTTACGCCTTTAGGTTTTAAGTAAGGTACAACAAATGACAAAGCACTACTCATATTGGTTCAAGCAAGCGTTGGAACAAGAGTTTGGCAACATCAATGCGGGGCTAGATTCGGTTAAGCCGCTCCAAAAAGACGTCAACTGTGATATCGCCATTGTTGGCGGTGGCTATACGGGTTTATGGACGGCGATTTTAATCAAACAACAGCAACCCGAAAAACATGTTGTCGTGATTGAAAAAGGCCTATGTGGTAGCGGTGCTTCTGGTGCGAACGGCGGTTGCATGCTGACGTGGTCAACTAAGTATCCGACGCTGAAAAAGCTCTACGGAAAAGAACAAGCGAAATGGTTGGTTAAGGAGTCGGAAAAGGTTATATACGAGATCGAAGCCTTCTGTAACGAACACAAGATTGACGCGCATCTATATCGCAGCGGAACTTACTACACGGCGACCAATAAAGCTCAAAAGGGTGGAATGGAGCCTGTCGTTAATGAGCTGGTTAAGCAGGGTATCAATAGCTGGAAGAAGTGCGACAATTCTTTGGCTGATAAAGCGGGATCTGATCGCCACATTGAGGGTTACTACTCAGAAGCTGCGGGTAGTGTGCAGCCAGCGTTATTGGCGAGAGGCTTACGCCGCGTTGCGATCGAATTGGGTGTCGAAATTTACGAAAATACAGAGATGACATCACTCGACTATGGCTCCCCAGCTCGAATTCAAACCAAAGGCGGTTCCGTATTTGCAGATAAAGTGATTTTGGCACTCAATGCGTGGATGCACGATCACTTTAAAGAGTTCAAACGCAGCATTGTGGTTGTCTCTTCAGATATGGTAGTGACCAAGCCTATTCCTGAAAAGCTCAAGAAATTTGGCCCAGAGAAAGGGGCGGCGGTGGTGGATTCGCGTATCTTTGTCCACTACTACCGAGATACCCAAGATGGACGACTCATGTTGGGCAAAGGCGGCAATAAATTCTCGTTTGCCAATCAAGTTGAAAGCATGTTTAACCAAACCACTAGCTACCTGCCGATTCTCAATCAATCGTTTCAAAAACTGTTCCCTAAATTGGAACAAAGTGAATTCGATTACAATTGGTCTGGAGGCTCAGATCGTTCGGTCACCGGATTGCCATTTTTCGGTAATCTAAAAGGCCAAAGCAATATTTATTATGGGCTTGGTTATTCAGGCAATGGCGTTGCTCAAACCCGTATGGGCGGGAAGATCTTGTCAGCCATGGTACTCGATATCGATAATGCATGGACACGAAGCGGTTTAACCAAAGGCCCGTTGGGACACTTCCCGCCAGAGCCATTTCGCTGGGTAGGTGCGATGATGGTGCGTGATGCGGTGCGAAGAAAAGAGAACGCAGAAGATTCTGGTAACACGCCATTGTGGCTAGATAGACAGTTATCCAAACTCGCAGGTGCGGCGGGCAAAGCCGACAAGGTTGAATCATAGATTAATCTAGCGTTTAAATTAGAAGTTTACATTTAGGCTCTCAGTGACTTTTTGGTTCGTCATTGAGGGCTTTCAACGTTGAACTAACTTTTAAAGCTGAACAAATAGCAATCTTTAATGCTTATTATATCTGCAATATAACTGTCATTTAGCTACTATAAATTTGTCACTCAACTGCAATATTCTCAGTTTAAATTTGGTATATACCATATAGAGAGTGCTGTAGTATGAGCAACCAAACTTATTTGAATATTGAAAACGTTGTAAAGCAATTTGGCCAATTTACAGCGTTAAAAGACATATCCCTATCGATCGAAAAAGGTGAGTTCGTCTGTTTCCTTGGCCCGTCTGGCTGCGGTAAAACGACACTACTACGTGCGATTGCAGGGCTGGATTTACCGACCTCAGGCTCAATTGAGCAGAATGGAGCGGATACGACGTTCCTACCTCCTGAGAAGCGCGATTTTGGTATCGTATTCCAATCTTATGCTCTATTTCCCAACCTGACTGTGGAAGAGAACATCGCAATTGGTTTGAAGAATCAAGGGATGTCGACCAAAGAAGCCCTTGAGACGGTTGAGTCTTGGTTAGAGACCATCGGCTTACCAACGTCTGGTCAGAAATTCCCAAATCAGCTATCTGGTGGACAACAGCAGCGTGTTGCTCTGGCTCGTGCATTAGCGTTGTCTCCGGGCTTATTGCTACTCGATGAACCGCTTTCTGCGTTGGATGCGAAGGTAAGAACACACCTACGTGATGAGATCTGCCAACTGCAACGTAAGCTGGGTATCACTACTATTATGGTGACGCACGACCAAGATGAAGCGTTAACGATGGCAGACCGCATTGTGGTGATGAATCATGGTGTTATCGAGCAAGTGGGTGCTCCACAAGAAATCTACCAAAAACCCGTCAGTCGTTTTGTGGCTGAGTTTGTTGGCAGTATGAATTTCATTCAAGCTTCTGTTGCAGCTCAAGGCAAGATGCGCATTGCTGAGTCAATGCTGCCGTTACCTGGCTTAGATAATCTCACGCCAAATCTGGGTGATGTTTTCGATATTGCCGTTCGTCCAGAGCAAATCCAGTTTGTTGATCGTTTTAGTGAATCCTTGCCAGTGAGAATCGTATCAAGCGAATTCTTAGGGGCGTTTTATCGTGTTGAGTGTCAATTGCAACATGACTCAACGGCGAAAGAGATCATCGTTGATGTACCCGTCAAAGAGTTCAACCGATTGAAGCTGCGTCGCAGTGATATTCGTTACGTGGCGTTTGATCAAGAAGGCCTGAGAGCTTACCCATCGAAAAGCGTGCAAGTGATGAAAGACGAGGCGGCGTAAACAATCATGGAATCGACTCAAATGATGCAATCTAAGCTGCTAATTCAACGACGAGTACAACCTTTTCTGGCTCGGTTAAGCAAAGACAACGTAATTCTGTTTGGGCTGCTGGCCTTTTTGTCTGTGGTCATGACGTTGTTTATCCTGATGCCACTGTGGGCGATGTTGAAAAAGAGTGTTCAGAACGCAGATGGCGAATTTGTAGGCTTAGAGAATTTCGCTACGTATTTTGCGTCTCAAAGCTTATGGCAGTCGGTAGGCAATACGTTCACGCTTGGGTTGTTAGTGACCGTTGTCGTGGGAGTATTAGCGTTTGGGTATGCCTATGCTTTGACTCGTTCATGCATGCCTTTCAAGGGGCTTTTTCAGGTGTTGGGTTCAGCGCCGATTCTAGCTCCGTCGTTGCTTCCTGCGATCAGTTTGATCTTCTTATTTGGCAACCAAGGTATCGCCAAAGAAGTATTAGGGGGAAATTCGGTATACGGCTTGATTGGTATATCACTCGGCTTAATATTTTGGACTTTTCCACACGCCTTGATGATTCTGACTACCTCGTTAAGAACCTCTGATTCTCGTCTGTATGAGGCGGCACGTGCACTCAATACTTCATCGCTAAAAACCTTCTTCATGGTGACGTTACCTGCGGCAAAATACGGTTTGATCAGCACTCTGATCGTGGTGTTTACGCTGGTGGTTTGTGACTTTGGTGTGCCAAAGGTGATTGGTGGCAGTTATAACGTTCTATCGACTGACATCTTTAAACAAGTGGTAGGGCAACAGAATTTCTCTATGGGTGCAGTGACCAGTATTTTATTGCTATTGCCTGCGTTGCTTGCGTTTACTGTGGATCGCTGGGTTCAAAAGAAACAGAAGAGCTTGTTTGATACTCGATCCGTCGCGTACCAACCTGAACCAAACACTCTACGTGATGGCGTGTGTTTGCTCTATTGCACCATCATCTCTGCTGCTGTGGTTATCGTGCTAGGCATGGCGATATACGGTTCTATGGTCACGTTCTGGCCTTGGAACAAAGCACTCACCTTGAATAACTACAACTTCGCAGAAATGAGTACTTATGGTTGGACGCCGTTTTTCAACTCTCTAACGCTGGGTGCATGGACTGCTATTATCGGTACAGTGTTGATTTTCCTTGGTGCATATTGCATTGAGAAAGGCAGAGCATTTGGTCCTGTTCGTCAAGCAATGCAGATGCTCAGTGTGGTACCGATGGCTGTTCCGGGTATGGTGTTGGGCTTGGGGTATATCTTTTACTTCAATGATTTGAGTAACCCACTCAACTTCTTGTATGGCACGATGGCGTTCTTGGTGATTAACACCGTGGTTCACTACTACACAGTCGGCCACATGACAGCGTTAACCGCATTAAAACAGCTGCCTGAGGAAATAGAAGCGACGGCGGCGTCGGTTAACCTACCGCAATACAAGCTGTTCTTTAAAGTGACGGTTCCGGTTTGTTTGCCTGCGATTTTAGATATTGCGACATACCTGTTTATTAATGCACTTACCACGACATCTGCGGTAGTATTCTTGTATTCTACCGATACGATACCTGCGTCAGTTTCAGTACTGAATATGGATGATGCGGGACAAACGGGTGCAGCAGCAGCCATGGCGGTGATGATCATGATATCGGCAGCGAGCGCGAAGTTGATTCATATGTTAATCAACAAGTTATTCGAGAAGCGCACCCAGGCTTGGCGTAAACGCTAGCGAACTATTTTATATTGCAGTTGGCCAAGGAGTGGCTGACGACAAGAACAAGAATAAAAGGAAATGAAGTGCAGTACGTAAAAATCAAAGATGTCATCGTAGAGCAGATAGAGTCGGGGATGTTAACACCACGACAGAAGCTGCCTGCGGAGCGCAAACTGGCTGAATCGTTTGATACAACACGAGTTACGTTACGTGAAGCCTTGTCTTCACTTGAAGCGGAAGGACGAATTTATCGAGAAGACCGACGAGGTTGGTTTATCTCTCCAGCGCCACTGCGTTACGATCCAACACAAACACTGAACTTCACTAATATGGCTTTGTCGCAGAATCGTAAGCCGAAAACAGAATTAGTGGCAGCGAAAGGCATGTTAGCAACCAAGGAAGCAACTAAGCTTCTTGAGCTGCAACCTTTTTCGGATGTTTATCGAGTAGACAGAGTTCGTTATCTTGAAGACAGACCCGTTGTGTATGTGACCAACTACATTCGACCTGAGCTGTTCCCTAATTTGCTTGATTATGACTTGTCTAAATCGTTGACGGACATCTACCGTGAGCACTTTGGCGTGGTGTATCAGAAGATCCGTTACCGAGTGAGCACAACGTCTTTGCTTGGCGAAACCGCGCAAGCCCTGCGTGCGACTTCTGGTTCTCCGGCTATGGTGGTTGAGCGTGTTAATTACAATCAAGACGGTGATTTGATTGATTGCGATATTGAATATTGGCGTCATGACGCGATCAGCATTGAGTCGATCGCACAGCTAGAGCGCTAGTCATACGTTATAGCGTTGGCATACCTGCAATTATGCAGGATTGCCCAATTGAAACGCTCAAAGGTCTCTTATTCGGAGGCCTTTTTTATCACCTGTTGTCAGCCGTTGTGCTAATTCATCAATAATTTAGGAATGAAATGGAATTCTCTGCCATTGTCATCGTGATCATTTCGGCTCTGCTTCACGCGGGTTGGAACGTTCTAGGTAAATCTAATCAAGGCTCGGGCTCGTCATTCTTCTTAGCCTCTGACTTTGCCGCCGCAGCGATATTGACGCCTTACTTGATCTGGTATGTTCACAGTGTTGGACTGTCAAATATCTTACTTCCATTCTGGCAACTGGTTTTCTTGAGTGGGATCTGTCAAATCATCTATTTGATTGGGTTAGGCGCGGCCTATAAACAAGCTGATATCGGTGTGATTTACCCAATGGCACGGGCACTGCCTGTGTTGATGGTGGGTTTAGGCACGGTGTTGATAGGCTATGAATTGTCGGCGAATCAATGGATTGGGTTCACTTTAATAACATTAGGCTGCTTGTTTGTACCACTTAAGCAGTTTTCAGATCTTAGGTTAAAAGCGTATCTCAACCTTGGCGTACTGTGGGCGTTGATCGCGGCCATTGGTACCACGGGCTATTCCATCATTGATAAAGAGGCGCTTCTATTATTAGAGCCTCTAAGCACACAAATCGTTACTAACAAACACACTGCGATTTTCTACCTAGGCATTCAGTTTTGGGCGATTGTGATTCCGCTGAGTGTTTGGTTATTCGTAACCAACCAAAGAATCGAATTTCATAATGCTTGGTTATTGCGTAAAAGAGCAACACTTGCTGGCATCATGATGGCTTCGACTTATGGTTTGGTGTTATTTGCGATGACCATGACAGAGAACGTCAGCTTGGTTGTTGCACTTAGGCAAGTCAGTATCATCTTCGGCGTAGTGATGGGGATCTACTTTTTAAAGGAAAAGTGGCACGTTACACGTGGTGTAGGCGTCGTTTTTATCATTGCTGGCTTAGTTATCTCACTGACTTAAAAAGAAATTAAATCCTACCTCCAACCTATAATGTGACTTTTTAGTCGCATTTTTCTTATTGATAGCAAACGTTTTACTAATGTTAAAGATGTGATCCTTCTCATAGACAAGGCTGTAAAGTTACCGGTAACATCCACCTCAACGTTACCGGTAACATATAATTACAAACCGGACTCTGTGAAACTCATAAGGATACCCAAATGAAAGCTCTGACTAAAACGCTGATTGCTGCCTCCCTCACTGGTCTATTTGCTACTTCAGCAATGGCTGCAGACTTTAAACTTAAAATTCAATCTTCAGACCCTTCTGGTGACTTGAACTTCAAAGTTCAGCAGAAGTGGGCTGAGCGCGTAGAGACGATGTCTAACGGACGTATTGATATCGATCTTCTGCCTGTAGGCGCTGTGGTTAAGCACACAGAAACGCTAGGCGCGATCAAAATGGGCATCCTAGATGGTCACATCACAGCAACAGGTTACTTCTCTGGTAAAGATCCAGCATTTGGTCTTATCGGTAACATGGTTGGCGCATGGTCAGACACTACACAACTGCTTCAGTACATGAACTACGGTGGTGGTAATGAGCTAATGACCGAACTGTACAAGCCTTACGGAGTTCAGTTTGTTGGTGCTTCTACGACGGGTGTTGAATCTTTCATTTCTAAAAAGCCAATCGATGGTGTTGCGGATCTTAAAGGCCTGAAATTACGTGCGCCTGAAGGCCTAGTTCAACAAGTATTTGCAGCCGCGGGGGCAACTCCAGTAAACCTGCCGGGTTCTGAAGTATTTACTGGCCTGAGCAAAGGTGTAATTGATGCCGCGGATTACACGGTATTCTCTACCAACCAAAAAGCGGGCATGAACGATATCGCTACTCACCCAGTTCAACCGGGTTTCCACTCATTGCCGCTTATCGATATCTCTATTTCTCAGAAGAAATGGGACAAGATGCCAGCTGATCTACAAACAATGCTGCAAACATCAGTGCGTGACTTCTCTTACGACATGACGACTCAGCTGAAAATGGCTGACCAAGCTGCGCTTAAAGAAGCTCAAGCGAACCCTGAAATTACTATCCACGACTGGTCTCAAGAAGAGCGTAAGAAGTTCCGTGAAATCGCGAAAGGCCAATGGAAGGTATTTGCCGAGCGTTCTGATAACGCAGGAAAAGTTTACACCTCAGTGACTGTGTTCCTAGAAGAAAACGGCTTACTGTAATTCAAACTTAGTTTACTGACGGGGGAGGGCACTGCTCTCCCGTATTTTCCCAGGAAATTTGGCTCATGACCGATAAAATCCCCCACGCCCCAGCTGAAAACGACGAGCAACCAAGAAATGCGCTTGATCGTTTTGTTATAAAGTTCAGTAATCTCGTTAGCTGGTTGTTTATTTTTACTGTATTGATTTCATTTTATGAAGTTGTGATGCGTTACGCATTCGATGCCCCGACCACATGGGTACATGAAACAGCTTCTTTCATCGGTGGTTCTTTATTCATTATTGGTGGTATCTACGCGTTTGCTGCGAATAAGCATGTACGTGTTGTTCTTATCTACGATTCAGTGTCTAACCAAACACGTAGATATCTTAATCTTGTTCACCACATTGTTGGTTTGGCCTTTGCTGGCATGCTCGCTTACGCGGCTTATTTCACTGCGGAAGAAGCGTGGTTTGCACCTTGGGGTGAATTCCGCCTTGAAACATCAGGCTCAGTGTTAAACGCGCCTTATCCAGCGTTGCTGAAAGGCCTGATCTTTGTCGTTTTGTGTGTTCTTGTTGTCCAGTTTGTATTGCACCTAATCCAAGAGTTGATGGGTCTAAGGAAGAATGACGATGTTTGATTTATCTTCTATTGGTATCGCATGGGGCAGTTTGCTCATGCTGGTTATGATGATTGGCTTGCTACTGACCGGTATGCAGCTAGCGTTCGTAACAGGCTTTGTCGCGATTTTCTTCACTCTGTGTTGGTTTGGTCCTGATGCCTTACCTTTGATCGCAAGCCGTACCTACAGCTTTGCTTCTGGTTATGTTTTCCTTGCTGTTCCGATGTTCGTATTGATGGCGGCTTTATTAGACCGTTCGGGTATCGCGCGTGATTTGTTTGATGCAATGAAATCTGTCGGCCGTAAGGTTCGTGGTGGTGTTGCAGTTCAAACGCTATTAGTAGCGGTTCTATTGGCTTCGATGTCAGGTGTTATCGGTGGTGAAACGGTACTACTGGGTATTCTTGCTCTGCCACAAATGCTTCGCTTGGGTTATGACCGTAAGCTTGCTATCGGTACAACCTGTGCGGGTGGCGCACTTGGTACCATGCTTCCACCAAGTATCGTACTGATCATCTACGGTATGACCGCCAGCGTATCGATTGGCGACCTGTTTAAAGCGTCATTCTTACCAGCGTTTATTCTTGCTGGCTGTTACATCGGCTACGTGCTGATTCGTTGTAAGCTAAACCCTTCTCTTGCGCCAATTCCAAGTGATGATGAGACAGAAGAAGACATCGCCAATCAGCCAAGCTACTTCAAAGCTCTGTTCTTCCCATTGCTTTCTGTCGCAACGGTTTTGGGCAGTATCTACACAGGTATCGCTTCAGTAACAGAAGCGTCTGCCTTGGGTGTAGTTGGCATCATGATCAGTGCGCTAATCCGTGGTGAACTGAACTTCAACATGTTGAAGGAGAGTGCCATCGCAACCATGCGTACTTGCGGCATGATCATGTGGATTGGTATCGGTGCAAGCGCATTGGTTGGTATCTACAACCTGATGGGCGGTATTGATTTTGTTGAAGAAACCATCCTTGCGCTCAGTGGCGGTAACGCGACAGTAACGCTATTAATCATGATGGCTATCTTGTTGGTACTAGGCATGTTCCTTGACTGGGTAGGTGTAGCACTTCTAACAATGCCAATCTTCGTTCCAATCATCACTGGCCTTGGTTTTGACCCAGTATGGTTCGGCGTTGTGTTCTGTCTAAACATGCAGGTGTCGTTCTTGTCACCACCATTTGGTCCTGCGGCATTCTACTTGAAATCAGTAGCACCAAAAGACATCAGCTTAGGTGAGATTTTCTCTTCATTACTGCCGTTCATTGCACTTCAAGTATTGGTTCTGGCACTGGTTATTATCTTCCCTCAGCTCGCGCTTTGGTGGCAATAACAGCGAAGGTTCCTGAGTGAGTTTAACGTTCAGGAACCTATCAATAGCAACACAAGTTTAACTATTAGATTCGATTGTCAGCCCCTGTTTTGGTTGGGGCTTAGGGAAGGCTTGCCTTATGAAAAGCAAAAAAATACTCGTGATGGGCGTATCTGGATGCGGAAAAAGCCTGATTGGCAGCCGTATCGCGCAGGCTTTAGAACTTCAATTCTTTGATGGCGATGACTTCCATCCGCAAAGCAACGTTGAAAAAATGCGTCAAGGTATCCCGCTGACTGACGAAGATCGTCAAGGATGGCTAGAAACACTGAATAAGCAATATATCGAACAACCAAGTGCTGTGATTGCATGCTCTGCATTGAAACCTCAATACCGCGAGATTCTGCGAGAGAACAATGAAGACTTAGTGATTGTTTACCTTCAGGGCAGTTTCGATACGATTTGGAATCGCCATAAAGCTCGTGAAAACCATTACTTTAATGGTCAAGAAATGTTGAAAAGCCAATTCGCAACCTTGGTTGAACCTGAGCTAGATGAAGCGCTATTTGTCGATATATCGCAAGATGTTGAGCAAGTCGTAGAAAGTGCACTCAAACAAATTAAGCAGATAGGTTAAACCATGACTCAGATAAAAAATGACATCGCGATGATTGGTTTAGGCGTGATGGGCAAAAGCCTTGCGCTCAACCTACTGGATAACGGCTTTAACGTTGCTGGCTTTGACTTGAATACAGACAATATTGATCGCGCCAGTTTAGAAGCAAAGCTGCTTAATGAATCGTTTACTGGTAAAGGTCAGTGCACACAAGGGACTAGCCTTGAACATGTGCTGCAAGGGCTCGCGAAACCGCGTGTCATCGCTTTGTCGGTTCCTGCTGGAAAACCTGTCGATATCGTCGTCAATAGCTTGCTTGATGCTGGCTTAGAAAAGGATGACATTGTTATCGATACAGGTAACAGCCTTTGGACAGATACCGAGGCGCGTGAAGTGAACTACAAAGGCAAACTGCGCTTCTTTAGCACCGCCGTTTCTGGTGGTGAAGAAGGCGCTCGTGTTGGCCCTGCGCTCATGGCGAGTGGTGACCAATCGGCTTGGCAATATGTGAAACCGATGTGGGAAGCGATTGCTGCAAAAGTGGATGCTAATGGACTACCGGTTGCTCAGTTTGAAGCGGGTGAAGCGTGCGCGGCGTATGTTGGTCCTTCTGGCACAGGGCACTATGTGAAAATGGTACACAACGGTATTGAATATGCAGACATGCAGCTAATTTGTGAAGTTTACCAGTTCATGCGTGATGTGCTTAATATGCCAGCACAAGAGATTGGACAAGTCTTTGAGCAATGGAACAACGGTGTGCTTAATAGTTACCTGATGGAAATCAGTGCCGATATTCTTCAACAAGAAGATGTGGTGACGGGTAAGCCATTCGTTGATGTTGTGCTTGATAAAGCAGGGCAGAAAGGCACGGGATTGTGGACAGCAGTTAACAGCCTTCAAGAAGGGTGTCCAACCCCAACCATTGCTCAAGCGGTTTATGCACGTGCGATGAGCGGTCAGAAATCACAACGCGTTCAAGGCAGCAAGCTTCTTAAAGGCAATGTTGCCGATGCGAGTCAGTTGGATAAAACAGAAGTTATTTCTGAGCTTCATGATGCTCTATATTGCGCCAAGTTGTCTGTTTATGCACAAGGCTTTGATTTATTAAAGACAGCGTCAGACAAAGAGGGTTGGAATCTCGATTTCACTCAAATAGCTAAGATCTGGCGAGCCGGTTGTATTATTCGTGCCGCATTCTTGCAAAGTATCACATCGGCTTACCAACAAAATAGTGAGCTTGAGAACCTGTTATTTGATGAGGCTTTCATCAAACAAGTGGAAGAGCGTGAGCTTGCTTGGCGCATCGCGGTAGCGAACTCAGCTCTGTATGGTGTGCCGATGCCGGGAATCAGCTCTGCTCTGAGTTACTTCGACTCATTACGTTGTGAGGTTTTGCCTGCAAATCTGCTGCAAGCGCAACGTGACTATTTTGGTTCTCATACTTATTCGCGAGTCGATAGAGATGAAGCTGAAAAATTTCACGTGACTTGGAGTCAGTCTCCAAGAACTGAAGTAAAAGTGAACGCTTAAACAATCAATAACGCCCTCAAATAAGAGGGCGTTATTTTTATTCGTTTTAAACTAAAACAAACATGTAGAACAATGTTGAACAAATCTATTAACTACTGACGTCACCATAACGTATGACCATCATCTCAACATGACTATCATAGGTTGCGCACCTTTGGTTGTGGGGATAATAGATTCCCTTGATTACTTCATGGTTGTTATAGAAAAGTTTTCCCCAAATTGAAAAGATGTTTAATGATTTCGATTATTACAATAATGCTGGAATAGAAATGCGTTCAATTCTTTCGCGTTATGGTTATGACGGGACTGTTTTATCTCAAAAGGTCATTCCTTTTCCGAACTTGTTTACTGGCGCACATTACTTCCCCTCAATTTATGAATACTTACCCGTAGAGCCTTTGAAAGCAGCAAGCGCTGTAGTTCAAGAGAATATCAAAATAATATATAGTAAATTTGCAAATTGTAGTGAGGTTGTAATGAATGTAATGCTATTTAGTAACGGTAAGTTACCAGGTGACACATCACTTTTAGAGTATGGTAAAGAGTGGATTCGTCCAATGATGGAAAAGACTCAGCCTAAAAAAATGTTGTTTATTCCATTCGCAATGATTCGAGGGCAATACTCGGATCGCACGCAGCAATTACAGCAAGTGTTCGATGAATATGATTGCGAAGTGGTGAGTATTCATGAAGCCGAAGACCCAGTGCAAGCCTTGAAAGAGGTTGATGGTATCATCATTAGTGGCGGTAATACGTGGGTACTTAACCGTATGCTTCACGACCTAGGCTTGGTAATACCGATGCGTGATGCTGTGATCAACAAAGGTAAGCTGTTTATTGGTTGGAGTGCGGGAACAAATGTCGCAACCCCAACGATCCGTACTACTAATGATATGCCAATTGTCAGTGCTGCTATCTTGCCTGCGCTTAATTTTGTGCCATTTCAGATTAACCCTCACTATATAGAAGCATCCATTTCTGGGCATATGGGCGAAACACGTGATGAACGTATTGAAGAGTTCTTGTGCATGAACCCAAGTGAAGTCGTTGTTGGTATCCCTGAAGGGACGATGCTGCAAGTGTGTGAAGGAAAATTAACGTACCACACCGCGACAGGCAAGCCAATGAAGCTCTTTAAGCATGGTCAACTTGCTGAAACGTTCACGGCGGACAGCGATCTTGCATTCTTGATGGACATCGGTTGCTAGGTAACGAATAGAGACAGGCTACTGCCTCTTAATAGGGGTTGGCTATGTACGCAATTGCAATGGGTTATACGAAACCCCAATCTTGATCATCCAAGGTTGGGGTTTTTAATACGTAATATACACATCAAGTGTAAGTTGAGAACTTATTGACCATCGTCTTCGAAAATAAGAATTGTTAGTTTTATTGGTGGCAAAGCGACGTGTGTGTTTATGATCTGATATCAAGTTTTAGGTGTTTAGTTCTTCTAAAGTAGTCGAAATTCGTTACTATGTTACCAGTAACATTAATCGTAACCATGATGCTGTCAGTATGCTAAGTAAGAAAAAACGTCCCACATTACAAGATGTTGCCAACCTAGTTGGTGTCACCAAAATGACCGTCAGTCGCTGTCTAAGAGACTCTTCACAGGTATCAGAAGCACTGCGAGATAAGATCAGCGCTGCAGTCGACGAGTTAGGTTACATCCCTAATCGTGCGCCAGACATTCTTTCTAACGCAAAAAGCAATGCTATCGGTGTTCTTGTTCCCTCGTTAACTAACCAAGTTTTCGCCGAAGTTATCCGTGGCATTGAACAAGTCACCGCGCCTGCAGGCTACCAAACCATGATTGCCCACTATGGCTATAGCGCAGAACTGGAAGAGCGAAGCATCGCTTCACTGCTTTCTTACAACGTTGACGCGATTATCCTGTCAGAAAATGTGCACACAGATAGAGCGCGTAAAATGCTGCAGACTGTTTCTATCCCTGTGATTGAAATTATGGATTCGGTGTCTCCCCGTATTGAACAAGCAGTGGGCTTTGATAACTTTGAAGCGGCTAGAGCGATGACTAAAACCATGCTCGATCGAGGGCGTACCAATATCGCTTATTTGGCTGCTCGAATGGATGAACGTACTCGCTTGAAAATGGCGGGATATGAGCATGCGATGCAAGAGGCCGATAAAACGCCAGTAACGCTGCAAACGGAAGACGCGTCCTCGTTTACTTTAGGCGCAAAACTGATTGGTGAGTTACTTGATAAGCATCCTGAAGTGAATGGTATTTTCTGTACTAACGATGATTTGGCCATTGGTGCTTTTTACGAATGCGTACGACGTGGTATTCAAGTACCCGAGAAGATGGCGATTGCGGGTTTCCACGGACACGACATCACAGTGGCGATGACGCCGCGTTTAGCGACTGTAGTAACACCAAGGGAGCAGATCGGTAAAGTCGCTGCACAGCAAGTTGTAGCGCGTCTACAAGGCAACAAAGAATGGGTGGCGAAGCTGGATCTCGGTTACGAGATTGAAGTGGGAGAGAGTATTTAATCTTACACTTCGGCTTTGCTCTTCATTGGATTCAAACTAAAACGCCCTTAACGAGATGAACTTCGCTAAGGGCGTTTTTATTTATCTGGCAAAAAGATGTATGTAGTAACAGACTTAACCCGCTAAAGCTTGAGCATCTTGTTGCTTCAACACTTTGTGGCCGTCTTCAGTGACGCCACGTTTCCAGTAGCTGCTGATGTAGATGTTCTCTTTCGCGACTTCTTTTTCGTTGCGGAAGTATTGTCTCAGCTCGCGCATGCTTTCAAACTCACACGCTGCCCAAATTGAAACCTGACCGTCTAACCATTCTAAATTGCGAACCGTTTGTGAAAGTGTTTCTTCAGTTTCATCTTCAATCAACCAAGTGACTTTTATACCTTTAGGTGCTTCAAGCGTTTGTTTATCTGCTGCTGAATTGATCTGGATGACGGCGTGACCTATTGCGTGCTCTGGAAGCGATTTTACTTTTGCAGAAAGCGCAGGTAGGGATGTCATGTCTGCAGCTAAGAAGAACCAGTCTGACCCTAGGTTAAGTCCTTGAATTAAACCTGGGCCAGCCACTGAAACTGTGTCACCCACTTTCGCGTTCATTGCCCACCTTGCTGCAAAACCACACTGCAAATCTGTAGTGATGTGGCGAACGAAATCAACCTCAATCCAGTTTTCTACAGGGTTGTACTGACGAATGGTGTAAGTGCGCATGGTTGGGCGCTCATATTCGTTCAGTTGGCTTAAATCAGTGGTGCCGAGTGGCGAGAACAAAAGCTTGATGTAGCCGCCGGCACATTCGGTTGGGTACTTACTTAATCCTTCACCGCTAAGCGTTATACGCTGCATGTTCGGTGTAATGGTTGAGGTTTGAGTAACAGTTAATGTGATAGGGCTAGGCTTGCTCATATAAGGCTCTCTCAGGTTCTGATTCCGACATCATAATCCTGAACTAAAAAACACTCAATACTAATAGTTATCATTTACTTTGATTTACACAGAGCAACGTAACTTGAATCACCAATTTATTTACCCTGGCATCCATACCGACAAAAAAGCCCTTTAGAAAACTAAAGGGCTTGAAGTGTTATAGCTATTTAACGTGAGCAGAATTAGCTGTTTGCTTGCTCTAGTTCGATCGTCTCATCTGCGGCTTTCGCTGCGTCTAGCATCTTACGAATAATGAACGATGCTGCCATTGCGATACCTACCATTACAACCGCTAGAACAGTCAGCATTTGGAAGTAATCACCGTAAACCGTTTGAACGATCTCTTGTGTGATCTCTTGGCCTTTCTCAAGTGCAATAGACGTTGAGAATACGGCACCAACAATGCCTGACATTGCGATTGCTACAGAGAATAAGCTTACTGAGAAGTTCTCGATGTGCTTAGGTGCAACAGACAGAATGAAGGCTACAACCATAGAACCAACAATAACTTCACCAAATGCTAGGAAGAAGTGGATTGCTAAGAACACTTCAGGGCGAATCAGAATGTCTTCACCTACGGTCGTTACTGCCATCGTTAAGATACCGAAAGCGATCGCCGTCAGAATGAAAGAGAAACCTACTTTGGTTGCGGTAGAGAAGTGAATATTTTTCTTTTCTAGCTTAGAGAAGATACCCGTAATAATAGGGCCTGCAACCATACACCAAAGTGGGTTCATTGCCATTGAAGCTTCCGGGGCTACAGGGATGAAGCCGAGTAGATCGCCACGCATTGTGTTGATCGCTACCATTGTCATCGACGTCATCATTTGGCCGTAGTACACGAAGAAGCATGTCGTCAGAAATGTGATGATTAAGATAGTACCCATTTTCAGCATGTCTGATTTCTTCGATTTCATCATCAAAGAGACAAAGTAGATGATTGCTGCCGCGCCGATCGCGTAAACGATGTTCTGACCAATATCCATGTTAGAGAACATGAAAAATACCAAGCCAATCATTGCAGCAGAAAGACCAAGGAACGCAGCCCAGTTTTTCGTGCTAACTGGTTTTTGGTCGATTTCAGCACTTGCTTCAACAAGGCCTTTGCGAACAAAGAGCATCATCAGAAGTGCAGCACCTGCTAGAACACCTGAAAGAAGGAAGCCACCGTGGAAACCGACAACTAGCACTAGCATTGGGAACAGGTATTGACCTAATAGAGCACCAATATTGTTTACTGAGTAGTTGATTGGGTAGCAATTTTCGAAATCTTCTTGAGTTTTGAACGTGCGTTTGTAAAGACTTGGGTAAGAAGGGGACATCAAACCACGCGCATAACTCGCTAAAGCAATACCACATAATGCCATTGGAACATTAGTCGCTGCGGCACCGAGTACCAGTAGACCGTACCCACTTGCGAATCCGAGAAAGGCAATGGTCAATGATCGGTATGCGCCTAAAAATTTGTCGGCGATGAAACCGCCTGCGATAGCAAATAGCGGTCCGATTGCAGAGAAAGCACCAACAACCATCATGGTGTCGGCTTCGTTGTAGTTCAGATCTTCAAGGAAGAAACGAGTCAAGATCACCATGACGCCATAGAACGAAAGTCCGAACATCATTTGGCAGAACATCATTGATTTGTTTAATCTATTCCACATTATTTTATTCTCACATTTGTGTTGATATGTAGTGTAATTACCCAATTATAATATCATTAATAGCAATACATAAAATGAAACATTTGATGTGTTCGTTACTTTGCTCTCTATATCTTTTCTTATCGAGCGATTCATTTTTCTCATGCATTAAATATGCAATATTAGATTTTGCTAGTGGATGGTTGTGTAAATGTCGGTCAGATTTATTTGTTGCTAATTCGCGAGCCAAGAACGGAAAGTTACAGGTGGAAATCTTGTAAAATATTCAAGTGAGTATCACTTTCAATTAGCTGTTGGATTTTAGCCAATAAAAAAGCCAGCTTGGTGGCTGGCTTTGTTTGGGTATCGAAAACGACGTTTACGATAATGCCGTCTCTACAGCGGCTTTCTCGACTCGTGTTCTTAGCGGTTATTCACAAGGAGGAGCCATGTGGATCACGGCCAAGCCACCTAAGGACGTTTCACGGTACTTTTTGTTCATGTCTTTACCTGTTTGGTACATGGTTGCGATAACCTTGTCTAACGAGATAAGACACTTACTGGTGCGTTTCAGCGCCATACGTGATGCGTTGATGGCTTTCATTGCGCCCATTGCATTGCGCTCGATACATGGCACTTGAACAAGCCCACCGATCGGATCACATGTCATGCCTAGTGAGTGTTCCATAGCGATTTCAGCTGCGATGCAGATTTGTTCGTTGCTACCACCGCGTAGGGCGGTTAAGCCTGCTGCAGCCATTGATGAAGATACGCCAACTTCGCCCTGACAACCCACTTCTGCACCAGAAATCGAAGCGTTGGTTTTGTACAAGATGCCAATAGCGCCAGAGACTGCTAAAAAGTCTTTCAACTGCTTAGTGTCTAGCTCTTTGATGAAGCGGTGGTAGTACATTAGTACCGCAGGGATAACGCCAGCCGCACCGTTAGTTGGCGATGTTACGACTTGTCCACCCGCAGCGTTTTCTTCACTCACAGCAAAGGCAAATAGGTTAATCCAATCCATGATCTCCATTGGATCGTTTTCAATCGAAGCATTGGCCTCAAGCTTTTTCAAAAGAGCAGGGGCTCGACGCGTCACTTCTAGACCGCCATCAAGGATGCCTTCGGTGTCGAAGCCTCGCTGCATGCACAGAGACATCACCTTCCAGATTTGGTCGGCTTTTTGGTCAATCACGTCCATGCCTTGAAAAGACACTTCATTGCGCAGGATTAAGCCACCAAGGCTAAGCCCTTGCTGCTCTGACAATTCAAGTAGTTGGTTGGCAGAAGAAAAAGGGAACTCAACTTGTGTTTCTGCTTCTTGCTTGCCGTTTTGTAGCTCATCAGCGGTTGCAATAAAGCCACCACCAATTGAGTAATATGTTTCCATCTCTAAAAGACTACCGCTTGCGTCAAAAGCAGAGATGGTCATGCCATTTTCATGCAGCGGAAGGTTGGTTTTATGGAACAGCAAGTCGCTTTCTACGTCGAAGTGAATTTCATGGTTACCGCTAACCAGTAGAGACTTATCTTCAATTGCTTTACGCATTGCTTTGTTAGCACTGGTAATTTTAATGGTGTCGGGGCGGTTGCCGAGTAAACCTAATAAGGTCGCTCTGTCTGTATGGTGACCAATACCCGTTAATGATAACGAGCCGTATAAGTCGATTTGAATACGCTCTACTTGTGTAAGCTGAGCATCAATTTTTTGGGTAAAGTTAAACCCAGCGATCATTGGTCCATTTGTGTGGGAGCTGGACGGCCCAACCCCAATTTTGTAGATATCAAAAATAGACAGCATAGTAACTTCCTGTGAAGACGGTTCGATGAACGAACTCTGTGTAAAATTTGTATTTCGTTAGTTCCACTTCTTTGAGTGAACCTGTTCTTTGGGTGAAGCAGTTCTTTGGCTGAAACAGTTATTCGATTGAGCTGGCTCTTTGCTTGAAAGGTCTCTTTTATTGAAACTCGTGTTAACAAGCATAGAGCGATGAAATACAAGAGCGTGCTATGTTTGCTTTAAAGCGACACGTCTATTCTTGTATGACCCGAGATGTTGCTATCAATAGTGAGCATTATTGATAGCAACATGTAAGAATTTCAAAATACTTTTGTTAATAAGTATTGTATACATAATTCACTCCATCTAATCACTAAAACGAGACTTGAACATAAAATGAGCATTATTCACCTCCTTATTGTGCTAGGTAAGCGACTTAATGAGAATAAATTGACTAATGAAGGAATCAGTCGAGTTGATGCTTTAGTTGAGTATCTGGCTGGGCCTTTGGCTGAAGAGTCGAACCAGCAAACGGCTGTGGCGTTCTGTGGTGGGGTGACACAAGGCCAAACCGTTTCTGAAGCCGATATGATGCACGAGTATTTTCGAGAGCTTGAAAATCAACTTGAGTATCCGTTTCCCATAGGGGCGGTTTTACTTGAGCAGCATTCGACAAATACGGTTGAGAACATTCAAAACTTGGCCTCAGAGATGATTGAAAGTGGGCTGTTTACACGCGGGCAGAGTGTGACGGTGACGTTCGTTTCTAATGACTACCACTTACAACGTATCTTCGAGATTCAATCGCTGATGGACGAGCAAGGTTTGCTTAAGGTTTTGGTCGAGAAGTGCTCTGCACTTGGAGTGGAACTACAAATAGATCCTCAGCGAGAGGCTCATGTCGCAGTGCCATACCCTCATCAAACAGAGCAAGGGCAATTGTTTCTGTTAATGGATGCTCTGACGACCTACCGAGTCTATCTTGAAGGTGTCTCTGTGGGTGCATTTAAGAGGGATTTGGATTCAGTAAGACGAGAGCCAGAAAGGTTGTCTTTGGAAGCCTTGTTAGCGGCAAAGGAGTTAGTCGGGCGTTCATCTCATTTTGATATCGTAGAAAGCTTGCTTCCAGTGTTGGAGACCTGCATCCAAAATACCCCAGTCGGAATCGACATAGAAAAAGTTAAGGAGTACCTAGCATTGCTCGATACTAACCTGACTTTATTGAATCGTTATTTAGATCCAGAATCAGATCACACACATCGCTGGTGGAGATAGCGAAAACACCAATATTAGTAATACAGGTAGGTAGCCCAAAGGTGCTTTGTGTATAAAGTTGATGTGTGTACAAAGTTGATGTGTATAGTAAGGTAAACCGACCGCTCGATAGCGAACAGTTTACCTAATGTCATGTCATTTGACAGGGTGGCATTAGTGAAGGGTCAACGTCGTGTATAGGTGTGACGTCAACAGTTCACGATGTCGCAGCTTAGCTTTCTTCTTTTTGCTCATGGTTGTTGCGGTAGTATTCCCACTGTTCGATACGTTCACCGTCATCAAATACACAATAAGTAGTGCGTTGATTGTTTTCAGTTACGGTGTCTAATTCACCATCTTGTTGAACACAATAAACCGCAGCTGGGTTAGCCACTGAAACACGTTGGCCTTCGCTATATTCTGCATAGTCGTTTGCACAACCGCCCAACACAACGGCAAATACAGCCATCAAACCAATTTTCTTCATGTTTATCTCCTACGTGATAACTCTATAATCGAATGCGTTAAGTTCTACAGAACCAGATTAGAAGCTCTATGAAACTAGTATATTTTAGATTTCAGAAAAGGTTGTTCTAATTTGGTCAAGATATTGAAATAGGTTGATATTTCGCTATTTTTAACGGATTTTTGAGTGTTTGATCATGCTGGCATAGCTGGTGCTCTAACAGGAACGGCCTCCGTCAATAAGGTGCTACTTGATGGTTATTTCTACTAGATAGCAGTGGGGGAACAGCGATCAAAAGCAGAGGTTATGTGTTCTTTCAGGGGACGGAGAACGTCGAATCTATTGATGATTATGATATGATGCCGCCAAATTCAGTAGAGCAGTCAGAATCATGAGACACCTAAAAACCACTATTCACCCTGATATCGATCACCTAGACAATAAGACGGTATATAAGCGCAATGCTGCACGTGCGATTGTGTTAGATGGCGAAGACATTTTGATGCTTTATACAGAGCGTTATCACGACTACACCATTCCTGGTGGTGGTTTGGATGACGGTGAAGATGTGATCGCAGGTATGGTCCGTGAGCTTGAAGAAGAAACGGGTGCGAAGAACATTCACAGTATTAAACCGTTCGGTATTTTTGAAGAGTTTCGTCCTTGGTATAAAGATGATGCAGATATAATGCACATGATTTCTTACTGCTACTCATGCAAGATTGATCGTGAGCTTGGCGAAACAGCTTACGAAGACTACGAAGTGAAAAACGGGATGAAACCGGTGTGGATGAATATCCATGAAGCGATCGCTCACAACGAAAAGACCATGGCTGAGAGCCCTAAAAAAGGCATGAGCATTGAACGTGAAACCTTTTTGCTGCATCTAATCGCAAAGGAAATGCTGTAACCCTTTTGATAAATCAAAACTGTTTAAAAGTAGAATGTTTTAAACAGTTTTGTTCACCATGAACCAACAATAATTCCTCCCTCCTTTAGTTGAGCTAACCCATCGTAATTTGAGTTTTAAGCAAAACGCCTCCAGTCCGTAAACAACCTATCCGTTTCCAACCAGCATAGAACGTTTCTTTATCTAACAGACTTTCAAGTTGACTAACCTCTCATCAAATTGATTCTTATTTTGAAGAAAAGACCGTTTCATTCTGACTGTAATTTCAATGTGGAAAAATAAGTCTTATTTTTCAATGTTATACGGTGATTTTGAAACGATCGGAAACTTGGCTTCTCTTTTGCTTCTTTGTATTAAGCAGCTCGCTTTATCGGCACCAACATAATAAACAAAGATGCGAATAGTTTGTTTCAGAGTTAACTGAGACGCTTCTTTAACTTGCCGTTCAGAGTTCACACACTTTTCAAGGAAATCGCTCATGCGAAGAAGAAGTCGAGGTTTACTATGAAATACAAGCAAGTTATTTATCTTATGACGGCCGTTGCCAGTGCCCCTGTCTATGCAACGACGGTAGATTTGGACTTTTCAAATCATGTAGAGGCGACGAACGGCAGCAGTTCGTGGGCTGGGCCAACCTATGATGGATCTTCGATGCACTTCCTCAACGTTGGTACACATGATGGAAAAACAATAGATGCCAAAGTGTCTAGTAGTGTGTTCGGTGATGCGACATTTTTGTTTCATGCTCCTAACTACAAAGTTGGTGCAACACAACCCTCAGGAGATATTGGTTTTCTCTATCAAACTAACTCTGCGGGCTCTGCAGGTCTAACTTATACGTTTGAATTTTATGATGGTACGGATGGCCTCTCAGGTACGTTCTCAGTGCCTTATACACTTCCCGAATTTGACATGATTGGCTATGACATTGATGGCGAACCCGTGCAGTCGGAGCAAGTAAGAGTGTTTAAAAGTGAAGGTTTCTACAGTTATCAACTTGGTAGTGCTAGCGCGAGTTTGACGGCGGAAGAGAGTGCCGATGGAACGTCGGTTCTATTCACCGGGCCAGGTACGAACTATTCGGAAACCGACACTTCCGGTGCTGTAAAATTCACCTACAAGAATACCTCGATTGTAACTCTACAATTTGAAACGGTTACGAGCAGTAGCAGTAGTTTCCCCAACCCGATTTTCTCGGCATTTGACGGTAACTGGGACTTATCTGGGTTTACTACGCCAATAGAAAGTTCAGATGAATCTGATTTTGGTGACGCTCCTGATAGTTATGGAACGTTGCAGGCGAGTAACGGTGCTGAGCATGCGATATCTTCCACACTGTACTTAGGTGCTAGTGTTGATGCCGATACAGATGGCCAACCTGGTGCATCATCCAACGGCGATGATTTGGATGTTGGCGGAAATGATGAGGACGGAATTACATTGTTGACGAACCTTGAAGTTGGCTTAGACAGTTTAATTAATGTCAACGTTGTGGGGAGTGGTTATCTGCAAGCTTGGGCTGACTGGGATATGAATGGATCTTTTGAGGATGACGAGCAGTTACTAAAAAATCATTCTGTTGTAGATGGAAGCCAAGTCGTCCCTATTCGAGTGGGTGATGATGCTGTCGTTGGGAGCGTACAAACTCGATTCCGTTTAGCGAGTAGCCCTAACATTCCGAGTGACGGTTATGTTGGTGATGGTGAAGTTGAGGACTACGTGTTTAACGTTACGGATCCTGGCACAACGGTTCAACATTCGAATTACTATACAGCGGCCTTCGAAGATAATTGGCCAGAAGTTGGTGACTTCGACTTAAATGACGTTGTGGTTTACTACCGCACCACCATTTTAAGTAAAGAGGACGCAGTGCTTCGAATGGATATTACGGGAACCATAATGGCCTACGGTGCTTCTTATGGTAATGGACTGGGATGGAAGCTTGATGGCTTCGATGAGTCAGATGTCGATCTTCAAACGGCTCGAGTGCAAAAGAATGGCGCGACTCGGGTAAATATTTCGCCGTTTACGGGTGAAGACAAAAGTGTTGCATCGCCAGGAGGAGACCTCGTTGTTGTCGCGTCGTTGAACCTAAAAAATGATCTGCCGATTAACGGTGAGTGTATGTTCCACCGCACTAACCCTTCTTGTAGTCCGACTTTAGAAGCTGACCAAATGACGTTCAGTATTTCTCTGCCGTTTGCTTCTGGAAACGAGCCCACAGCGAGTTCACTGATGCCATTAAGTGGCTTCGACCCATTCATCTTTGGTGCGGGAGCGGGTTATTACCATGGTGACAGTTTCTCTACATCGCCAGGGAAAGACTTAGAAATCCATACTGCGGACTTCCCACCAACGTCGCGTGGCACGTTAGTGAGTGATTTCTATGGTATTGCACAAGATGATTCAGACCCGTCTAGTGATAAATATTACCGAACGACACAAAACATGCCTTGGGGTATCTTAATTTCATCACCTTGGAATCATCCATCAGAATACATTGATGTTAGTGAGGTGTACCCCGAATTTGCTGAGTGGGCTACATCAGGCGGTGCTTCAAAACCAACGTGGTACCAAAACCCTAACGCCAACAAAACTTGGTCAACGGAAGATTAATCAGGAGGATTTATGAAAACAATCAAACTAATTTTGAGTGGTGTAGGCTTTGTATTCCTTTCAGCTTGTGGCGGCGGAGGTGGAGGTGATAGTACCGCTTCATCTCCAAGTGCTGTCGCTCCTCCGAGCAATACTACGGCTCCGGTCCCCGTCACTCCTCCGAGTAATTCGACCGTTGGTAGCAATAACGTTGTGGCACCTGCTCCAGTAGTGGTACCGCAGTCTATTAAATCATCTGAGTTATCTATACCGGAAGGTTTTGATTTTTCTACGGAGAGAGAAGTGTCTGTAAACGTTGACGTAGCAAGCTCGCAAAGTTCTCGAGGTTTTATGAGTATTTATACAGAGTTCAATGGTGATGTTGTCGATTACACCTCACAAGTGCTGAGGAGCCCAATCAATCAAGATATTGATTTCTCTACAACTCTCCTTTTACCCAATCATGTTGATAAAGTATGGGTTGAAGTCTGGTATCCGTCGGCAATGGGAAGTGAAGTGAAACTCCTTGTAAATATTGAGGACGATAATGTAGACGTGATTCTTTAATCTTTATCTTCTACCAAACAACGTTACCGCTATTTAGGCGGTAACGTTGTTTTAGGCGCTTTTGTTGTGAATTTTTCTAACATCGAGACCTGAGATAACCTGTATAAAATGAATGGAGTGATATTATCAATCCGGTGTTTTAGGTGTATCTTTACTTAAGTGACGCTCGTTTCTAGCTTTACGAAATCACCAAAACTCGGTGAGCCTGCCCTAAACAAAGAAGACTATGAATAAAAGACAGTTTGTTGCCCACTATTTGCGCATGAATCGCCCCTCGTACTTACTGGCGATTGTGTTCATTTTTCTCGTTAACTGGTTACAGGTAGAGATCCCTCGTTATATCCAACTTGCCATCGATCTTATTGAGGATGCTTCAACAACGGGCCATCAGCAGCTTCAAACCTATGTTTGGATCGTGGTCGGCATGTCGGTTGCCATGGTGGTGGTGAGAATTCTGTCTCGTATCTATGCGCTTAATCCGGGGCGAATTACAGAAGCCGCACTAAAGAGTACACTTCTACAAAAGCTGAATCGCTTACCGAGCAGCTTTCATGAACGTTTTGCATCTGGTCGGCTAATTTCAATCATGAATAATGACCTTAGCGGCATCCGACTGATGTTTGGTGTGGGGTTTCTTCAGTTCTTCAATGCGTTACTCGCGTTATCGCTGACACCTCTTTATATGTGGCGTATATCGCCAGAACTCACACTGTATTCGATTATTCCTATCTCAATCGCTTTTGTGATTTTTCGGGTGGGCTTCAAGCGTATGAAAACGCTGCATTTAGAGCACATGAAACGTCTGCAAAACCTGTCTGCTCAGCTAATGAGTTACCTGTCTGGGATTGATTTGATTAAGAGCCAGCAGATGTCACCTTGGGTGAAAGCTGAAACTGAAAAGCTGAATCAGTTATTACTTGAATGCCGCCTTATAATTACACGTATTCAAGTCTTCTTTATGCCAGTACTCGACTACGCCAATGACCTGATGAAAATCATCATTCTTGGGCTCGGTGGCTACATGTTAATGAGACAAGAGCTAACCCTCGGTGAGATTACTGCCTTTCTGACTTACTCGGTTTTGCTCGCTATGCCATTGATGCAGCTTGGCAGAATCGCGACCATTTATCAGCGTGGCATGGTGGGTATTCAAAGTGTACAAACCATTCTTAATGCCAAAGTTCCAGACCTTGATGAAGATAAGCTCACTGAGTTAGATGTTGAATCTCTGAAGGGAAAAACGTTTTCTATTCGCAACCTCAGCTTCAGCTATTCAGGTGAAGAGCGTCTGATTCTCGATGACATCAGCTTTGACATTCCAGCAGGTAAGAAAGTGGGTGTGCTAGGCGGAATCGGAGCGGGTAAAACGACATTAGTGAATTGCTTGAACCATCACTTGGATGTACCAGAAGGTTCGGTTTTTCTTGGCGAAAGAGATGTCACTAGCTTCTCGCGCAGTGATTTGCGCCGTTACGTGAAAACCGTGACGCAAGACCCTTATCTGTTTTCTGCAACCGTCGAAGACAATATCCGCTTCGGTAGCTTAGATACTGACTTGGCAAAGAGTCAGGTTGATGAGGTTTTAGAACTGAGTCAGTTAGCCAATGACGTTACACGTTTTGAGCATGGCGACCAAACCTTAGTCGGTGAGAAAGGGATCATGTTGTCGGGTGGTCAGAAACAGCGCTTGAGCATTGCGCGATCTTTATTGCAACCCACCGACCTGATCATCATGGACAACGTTCTATCGGCTGTCGACTATGAAACAGAACGTAAGATTTTAGAGGGCTTGTTTAAGCGCTTGGAAAATCAATCGGTACTTGTGGTTTCACACCGTGTTAATGCCCTTGAATATATGGATGAAATTATCGTGTTGAACGAAGGTAAGGTGATTGCGAAGGGCGACCACGCGACGTTATTGAAAACGTGCGATTACTATTACGATACATGGCAGTTACAGCAGAATGAAACGGAGGCAGCAGCATGTTAAAAGGTGTTGATCTCAAGTACCTCAAGCACTTTTTTAAGTTTGCTAAGAAATACAAAGGCTCTGCGATTCTGGGCATCGCTATGCTTCCTCTTTCTGTCATCACGAGCTTGTTGTTCCCTTGGCTGATCATTCAAGTGATCGATGTTCACCTGAGTCATGGGGATATGGATGGTCTGCTCGAATACGTCTTCTATCTCGTTGCCGTGCTGGTGGCGAGCTATGTGGTGGATACCACCTATTCGTACAACCTGCGTAAAACCGGGCAATACACGATAACTGACATGCGCTCAGTGTTGTTTGCTCGTGTGCTCAAACTACCACGCAGCTATTTTGATAACACACCGATTGGCGTCACGCTTTCACGACTAACCAGCGACTTGGAAACCATCGGCGAGACGTTTGTTCAATCGGTTGTTGGTCTAGTGAAGGACAGTATCAATACCATTGCTCTGTTGGTAATGATGTTCTTCATTGATTGGCAATTAACGATGATTGTTTTGATCATTATGCCGCCTGTGATGTATTTGACGGTGTACGTGAGAAACCGACTTCGTGAACTGTACAAGGTGACTCGTTCTTCGCTCGCTCGTGGTATTGGCTTTTTACAAGAAGTCTTATTTGGTATGAAAACCGTTCAGATGTACCGAGCGGAAGATCAAGTAGAACAGCGTTACCAAGGCTATACCGATGAGTTTTTAAGAGCGCAGAAAAAGATAAATAAATACGATGCGATTTTGTTCTCGTTTATCTCTGGCATCACCTCTATCACCATCGCAATTATGATCTGGTATGGCTCTGAGCAAGTGATAGAAGGGGCACTCACGTTGGGTGTGCTAATTGCGTTCATCAACACCTTAGAGAAAGTGTTTGTGCCGATCCGTGACTTTACTTCGCAGATTGCTTCGATTCAGAGTTCATTTGCAGCGTTTGACCATATTGAAGAGCTGTTTGTTGAGCCGACTGAAGAAGAAGGGCGCAACCTGTTGCTATCGAGCAAGGTTGAAAAACAGCTCGAACAGTTTGTGAGCCTAGAGTTTAAGAACGTGAGCTTCCGTTACAAAGACGACTCTCCTTATGTTCTAAATAATGTATCGTTTTTATTGGAGAAAGGGCATCAAATCGCGCTTGTAGGTTCGACGGGGTCAGGTAAGTCGACGGTTCTGCGTCTAATCTCTAAAACCTACCAAGACTATGAAGGCAGCATTTTGTTGAATGGATTAGAGCTGTCTCAGATCTCAAGCGAAGACTCTGCTCATTTGTTCTCAATGATGATGCAAGACGTGCACTTATTTGAAGAGACCATCCAATTCAATATCGCGCTGGGTAAAACGCATCTATCTAGAACTGAGGTTGAACAGGCTGCGCGCTATGTTTATGCCGATAAGTTTATTGAACAATTGCCACAAGGTTATGACTTCCACTTGGAAAAGAACGGATCCAACTTGTCTGTAGGGCAAACGCAGCTTATCTCGTTCGCTAGAGCGGTTGCACAAGGTGGACAACTGATGATGCTTGATGAGGCGACCAGTTCGGTAGATTCAATCACCGAAGACCTAATTCAAAAAGCAATGCAGCGCCTTTTCAAGGAAAAAACCGTGATTGCGATTGCACACCGTTTGAGTACCGTTCGTCACTCAGATACGATTTTGGTGTTGGAAAAGGGTGAAATTGTTGAACAAGGTAACCATCGACAGCTGATAGCACACAATGGAATTTATGCAGGATTGTTGGAAGAGTCCGTGGTTGGAGGAATCGATTGTAGAAAGAGTCGATTGTAGAAGTGAGTGACTATCGAGCTATAAATAACTATTAACTAATACGAATAAGCCAAACTTGTCGACTTCCTAGCTTGTATGACTATTACAAGATACAGTTAGCCTAAAGATGAAACATATAAGGAATGTATAATGCTTCGAATCTTATTGATTGCAGTTATCTCGGTGTTCAGCACGATGAGTTTTGCAAGCGAAGAGGTTGAGTACTCAGAATTGGACTATTTAGATCGACCGTTGATGGAACGCTATATCTTGGATGAATTGAAGCAGCTAAGAATGGACCAACAAGATCTTGAAAGACGTTTGACTATTCAGATGACCGACCGTGAGCTCGCTGTGGCGGACAAATCGCTGAATTACGCCAACGTGACTGTAACCTATTTTTTCTACATTATTGCGGGTGTCGCTTCACTTATCGCATTAGTTGGGTGGCAATCGCTTAAAGAACTCAAGCACACAACCAAAGAGATGGCTGACCAGCGATTGAATTCTATCGCTCAAGAGTACGAGAAGAAGTTTAACGTTCTTGAAAGGGATCTAAAGCGTAAGACTCGAATTATCTCAGAGAACAACCGAGAAATTGAAATCATCAATGAAATACACAACTTATGGTTGAGAGCGCAAAATGCTCAAACCGCCGAGCAAAAAATTGAAATTTACGATGAGATCTTAAAAGTCCGCCCTGGTGATTTAGAGGCGCTCACTTATAAAGCTGATGCCGCAATGGACATGCAGGAATACCATTGGGCAATGAGCTTATGTAACCGTGTATTGGAAGTGGATGATCAAAATGCTCACGCCTTGTACCAACGAGCTTGTTCGTATGCAAGATTAGGTGCTGAAGGTCAGGCAATCGACGACTTAGAGCGCTCTATCGAAGCCAGTGGCTCAATGCGAGAGTTGCTAGCTGAAGAGCCAGATTTTGAGATGCTACGCGGCTTAGATCGTTTTGAAGCGCTTTGTGAAGAGTAATTATTTAATGGCATGGTGAGCTTCGTACGCTTACTATGCTTTTAATCATTTTTACGGAACGGTTTCTTACATTTCGCTTATTTTACTGAATCAATTGTTATGTTATAACATTTGAAAAGTTCATTGTGATAACCGTTAAGTATTTTTATGAAGTTCCTCCGCACTGGCCTGATTGTTACTGCTATCAGCGCATTTTCACTTGCTTTATATCTTTCTCTTTCTCCTGAACCACCAGAAGACATCGCTATCAAAATTACACCTTACCAAGGTGTGGTTTCGGCTGATGAGAAGCCATCGAGTTCAGACGTTGAGTCAAGTTCTCTGGTAAGAGTTCATTATTTTGTCAAAGTTGGGGATACACTCAGTAATGTATTTACCTCTTGGAAACTCCCTTACGGAACGGCTCAAAAGATACTTGAGGCCGATCTAGAATCACTGAAACTGGACACGATCAAGCCTGGTGATCATCTAGAGTTGTTGTTGGATAGTGACTCTAAGCAGCTAGTCGAATTGATTTACCATGAGAGCTTGGTTGAGCAGGCTGTTTACACAGAAAATGATGACGGTAGTTTTAGTTATCAGTTCATCGAGACTCCTGGGGAATGGAAAGAAAAGCTGTACGCAGGTGCGGTGCAGGGTAGTTTTTCCACGTCAGCTTACAAGGCCGGTTTAACCAGTGCCCAGATAGCCAATATCACTCGAACGCTGAAAGATAAAATTAACTTCTCCAAAGATCTCAGAGCTGGCGACAGCTTTAATGTTTTGGTTAAAGAGCAATACATGGAAGATCACTTAACGGGTAAGACTGAAGTGCAAGGGGTCTCTATCAAGCTACGAAATAGGGAAGTGGCGGCTTTTCTTGCTGCGGATGGACGTTTCTATGACCGAGAAGGGAATAGCCTTGAGCAAGCTTTCAATCGATACCCAATAGACAAACAATTCCGAAGAATCACTTCATCATTCAACCCATTCCGAAAGCATCCTGTGACTGGACGTGTATCGCCGCATAATGGTACTGATTTCGCCACACCTGTGGGTTCACCCGTTTATTCAACGGGAGACGGTAGGGTTGTGGCACTTCGTGACCATCCATACGCAGGGAAATACATAGTGATAGAACATAACAGTGTTTACAAAACTCGTTATCTGCATTTGAGTCGATTCTTGGTTAAGAAAGGGCAACAGATTAAGCGTGGGCAGGAAATTGCGTTGTCGGGTGCAACAGGCCGTTTAACAGGGCCTCACTTACATTTTGAAGTGTTGGTACGTGGAAGGGCGGTCGACGCGATGAAGGCTGACCTGCCTTTGGCAAGCTCTATATTACCGAAAGACAAGGGGACGTTCCTCGCTCGAATTGCCTCTTTTGATGAGATCATCTCTGAGCAAGAAGGCAGAACGAGTTAAATTCACTTCAGCCACGGCTTATCCTTATTCCAACCTTCTGGTGATAAACAAACCGAACGTTGGAATAAGCATTTATTGAATCACATGATTTCAGATTCGATTAAGCGACGACAACCGCTGTTCCGCTGGCTGATACCATCAACATGCCATTACCTGTTCCTAAGACTTCATAATCGATATCGACACCAACAACTGCGTTTGCACCCGCTTCAATCGCTTTCTGCTCTAGCTCTTTGAATGCGTAGTTACGTGCTTTCTCCAGTTCCTTTTCATAGGTGCCAGAACGTCCACCGACGAAGTCTCGAATACCTGAAAACATATCCTTGAATACGTTAACCCCTAGAATGGCTTCTCCGGCAATAACCCCTTTGTAATCGACAATGCGTTTGCCTTCGACAGATTGTGTGGTGGTAATAATCATAATGGCCTCTGTAAGTTAGATGGTTGGTTACTAGATGAGTTGTTACTAGTTGGTTTGTTACTTGATGATTAGTTACTCGCTGAGTTTTGTCTCTGAGCGTGTGAATTCATGCCTCAACCATGTTCTCAGTTTTAGCACACTTTCTTGTTTTAATTTGTTTTTTGGACAAACGAAATAGAAATCTTGATGGGGGTTAGCCACTGGCTCACTAATTTCGACCAACATGCCATGGCTGATGTCATCTTTCACAAACAAGCGGTGAGTGACTAATACACCAAGCGAACGAATGGCAGCCTGTACGGCTTGAATCGAGACATCGAACGTCAAGTTACTGTGGAACGTCGGCATGGGTATTTGGTAATGATCGCACCACACTTGCCAGTCATGCTGTCTTCTTGGGTTGAAGACACCAATGGTTGGGTTTTGTTTCACCAGTTGTTCAACGCTTAATCCCATTTGGTTTTTCAATAGTGCTGGGCTGCACACCAATACCAGATCATCGTCACCGAGCTTTTCGCTGTAATATCGGTCCCACTCGCTCGGTTTACCGTGCACCAGCGCGATGTCGACACCTTCCTGCTCTATGTCGAAAGTGCCCGTTAGCGTGGATATACGAATATCAAGAGAGGGGGCAAAGCTTTGGAATTCCGAGACTCGCGGGATCCACCAGTGCATGGCGAGTGAGTTCACCATGTTGAGGGTAATGCGGTGATCGTTAGGCGTTCTGGCAAGCTCTTCGGTGGCTTCTATCACCTGTTCAAGTGCGGGCGCAACCTTTCGATAATATCGCTTACCGGCGGCATTAAGAACAACACGACGACCTACTCGCTGAAATAGCGGTTTATTAACCAGTTGCTCTAGTGATTTGATGGCTTGGCTTACTGCAGAATGACTGACATACAACACTCGAGCAGCGTCGGTCATGCTGCCGGTTTCAGCAACAGCAATGAAAGCATAAACGGATTTAAGCGGGACGAGTTTCTTCATTGGTAAGTTTTCCTTACAGTTATGGTTAATATTACTCGCTATTTTTCATCACGTCACGCTTCTAAAATAGGTGTCATAGGAGGTGATAATTATGTCTGATATTACCAAGGCGACGACTTTCATGTTGTTGTCGACGTTCAGTTTGTCTTTGAGTGGCTTGATGGCCAAGTATCTATCTGAAGTGATGCCAATCTCGTTACTCAGTTTTGTGCGTTTTTTGTTACCCAGTCTGTTCTTATTTTTATTCTTGATGTTTTACAAAATAACGAAACCTTCACTCGATATGTGGAAACCTTTGGTGATGCGGGCGATCTTTATGGTGGCGTGTCAGTGGTGTTTCCTTACTTCACTACAAACCTTAACGCTGGTTGAAGGTGTGGTGTTATTCAGTACGGGTCCGCTGTTTATTCCGTTGTTAGAAAAATTAATATTCGGAACCAAGATTCATACAACGACTATCGCATGTTTAGCCATTACATTTTTCGGCGTAGTGATGATGGCAGGGGATTGGTCGCAGTTTGAGTTTGGTTCGGAATTCTTTAGGCCAGCGCTATTGCTAGGGTTATTGGCGGGTGTGTTTAATTCAGGTTCACAAGTGAGTTTGTATCGAGCATCCAAGACTAGCCTGGCACCCGCAGAGCTTAACGCGTGGACGTTCTTGGTCGCGGCAATCTTTGTGATACCAATGGTTGTGTTTACTTCAGTATCTGCGGATCCAGATATGCTTGAGAGTGCTGCGGGCAATGGAACCTTTTCGGCTCTGCTATCTTTTGAAGGCTTACGCTGGATTGGGCTTGGCGCTTTTGGATTGGCTCTATTTACTATTAACACGCAAATCTTCCGCTCGAAAGCGTACAAGTTGGCAGACAGCGGTTCTCAGTTGGCTCCCCTAATTTTCACGAACATGCTGTTCAGTGCGTTATGGCAGAGCTTGTTCTTTGATGACGTGTTTTCATCTCAGCAGTTAATCGGCATCAATTTGATAGTCGTGGCGAGCATAACCAATACTCTATTGGCTAAAAGACACAGCAAAGCAAAAGCCAAGCAAACACCTCGATCTGCTGTGGTTGTAGCAGATGCTGCGGTTTTGGACTCTGCCGTTAAAAGCTAAACATTGAGGCTGAAGATTACAGACAAAAGCCTAGAACAATGAACGAATGTACTCTTTTACTCGGTCGATGTGTTCGTTTGGTTCAATCTCGCAACGCTGTTTAGTCTCTAGGAATCGCTCAGCGTATTTGTCGTAGATTTTGTTTTCTAAGAACAGCAAATACAGCTTGGGATCGATATGACCGCTGGTGGCCATGTCGGTCATGATGTTGAGTGATTCGCTTAGGAGTTTGCCTTTCTTATACGGGCGATCACTAGAGGTGAGCGCTTCAAAGACATCAGCAATGGCCATCGCTCTGGACGGTAGAGGTAATTGGTCTTCGCTTAAGCCTCTTGGGTAGCCCTTGCCGTCGATACGCTCGTGGTGTCCGCTGGCGATATCCGGAATATTCTGGAGGTAAGAAGGATAAGGCAGCTTGTTAAGCATGGTGAAGGTTTGAATAATATGATCGTTGATCATGAAACGTTCTTCATCGTTTAACGTGCCACGACGAACTTTCAAGTTGTGCAGTTCACCTTGGTTGTATTTGACCTCTCCTGGCTTAAGCACAAACGCTTCTTGCCATACATCGGCAGGGTTAAAGCCATTGTCCCAAGGTATTTTATGCTCCGGTTTGTCTGCAAGCAGAGGCTCCATGACGGGCAAACCCTCTTCCTGCCTCGTTGGCTCAGTTCTGTCTTTCTCAACCGACTCTTTTTGGGTGTTAAATCTCTCTTTTTCAGACCAAGACAAACCCAATTGATCATCCAGTGTACGTTTCCATTGGCGTTTGGCTATTTGATCTAAGCGTTCTAGCTGCTCTTCCGTCATAGATTCGCCGCCAAGGTTGCACTCAGCAACGAAGGCAAATTCTTCATCCAATTCTGACAAGCTTTGTTCGAGGATCTTAAGCTGCTCCTCTTGAAGCGCTCCGTTCGCTATAGCTTTCCAGTAATCGGTTTCCGCTTGCTGTTTCAACAGCTCAAAACGCATCCGCACTTCGTGGATTCGGTCGTAAATGGTTTCAAGTTTTGTCGCTTTGTCTACGACATACTCAGGTGTGGTTACCTTGCCGCAGTCATGAAGCCAAGCGGCGAGCATTAACTCTTCCCACTGTTTACTATCCAATGAGAATTGCGGGTAATAACGGTCATCATCAATGGTTGCTTGAGTCAGCCATTTGGTCAGTTCAGGCACGCGTTGGCAGTGCCCGCCCGTGTAAGGTGATTTGGTATCAATCGCTGATGCAATCAACTCGATAAAGGCATTCAGCATGTCTTTCTGTTGCTGCATTTGGTCAATGTTATCTTTGGCTATTTCCGCAAAGCTGAGCAGTTCTCGTAAGAAGGCGTGCTTGTCTGCCTGCATCTTGGTAATCGGTCTTTCATAGCCAATTGCGACGATACCCACCAACAACTTCTCACGGTTTAATAGTGGGAACAGGTACAGATCTGAATTGAAGATCGAATCTTGGTAATAGTTGAGAACATTGTCTTCTCGGTTTAAGTGGATGGTTTCTCCGGATTTAAGCTGGCACAGCAACCAAGGGGTGTGCTTGATGAAGTCATTAATGTCGGCCTTAAAGGGAAGAATGGCGAGGTTCGCGGCCGTATCAAACACATCTTTCTCTTTTGATTGAGTGAAGAGGACGATGGTTTCTGCTTTGGTAATTAAATAGCTTTGATGAGCAATATTTTTGGCTAATATCGAAAACTCCTGATTACCTGCCGTGTCTCGAAGTAGCGTAATAAGATCATGAAGTGTGTGTTCCATCAGCTCAATTGAGTGGGCGAGGTTAGCCACTTCTTGAATCATGCTTTTGGGATAATGAGTTCGCCTGAAGTCAAATCGTGCGATGTTGTCGGTGAGTTGCATCAGCGTATTAAGCGGCTGAGACAAACGATTGGCGACAAACCATACGATAGCGAAGCAGATGAACAACATCCCAATCGCGACGGCGACTTGCTTGTCACGCATCGAGATAAGATCAGAGAGCAACTCATTGTGTGGCGTAGCCTCTGCCAAATATAAAGTGACATCCTGAGTGAGCTCAACAGGAGTTAGCGTTAATGCCCAAGTGTTTAAGTTGTACTCAACGTTTTTTAGGTTGAGGCTTAATTTCTCCTCGTCGGAGATAAGTGGTGCTATGACGGATGCTTTCAATGCTTCCATCTGTTCACGCTTAGGCACATTAAAGAAGCTTTGGTCTTGCTCACTACCAGAGAGTTTCCCTGTCGTTTGGTTATTCGTTTTCTCAGTTTTACTTGTGTCGTTAGGCTGGGAGGTAAGCTTGGGAATCGATAGATCAAGTTGATGTTGGCCGAGAAGATTGAAATGTTGATCGAACAGAGCGAGTCGGGTTTGTGGAGAGTAGGCCAATTCACTGATCTGGGAAGAGAGAGATTTCAACGTGAAGTCGGCACCAACGACATGCTTGCCATCCAAAGAACGTCTAGAAAGCGTGATGCCATTGGTTTGCAGGAAATAGAACAGGTAGGGCTCAGAGAGTTGTATTGAGCCGTCAGGCTTTGCGTTACGAAACCAAGGTCGAGTCGTGGGGTTGAACTTACTCTCGGCTTGTCGGGTACTGATCACTTGGTGTGCGCCATCGAGAAAGGTAATAAAGTTTTCACCATCTAGATTGGTGCTGCTGACCATCATGGTAGCTTTGGCGGGAGCGTTGTTGTCGGCTCTCTGTTTATTGGTGCTTAGTGGACGAAAGATTCTAAAGTCACCATCTTCAGAACCATAAAATAGAGCGACCAAATTGGTGTTTTGTTTGAAGATGATATCGACCGAAGCAAGCCAAGAGTCTTTTTCGACAGCGGAAGTTTGATGAGCAACAAACGGGCTCACCGCCATCACATTTAAGGTTGTGATGACAGGGGCAATGGCTTGTTTAAATACTGATTCCAGCTTGTCGCGATGCTCATTACTGATCTCGCGCACTGTGCCTAACAGCAGCTCTTGGGAGTGCCGATAACTTATCGAAATCAATACCGCACCGACAAGTGTTGTCAAAATTAGGAAAAGGCTAGTGATGTGGATACTCAGCGGATATCGTCTTCTTCTCATCTAACACTCCAGTTTGTAGACTGGTTTAAGTATTGACGAACTTGGGTAGGTTGCAAAAAATTGGCGTAATTACCGAGTATGATCGATTTTACTTAGATAAGAAAAGCGTTAGCGTCTTCTGGTAGCCACGTATTCCCGTGTCGTGTAAATGAACACCTAATAAACCTTTATGTTTGGGTGCTAATTGTCACTTTCAACTGATAAACTGGTCGAATTGTTGCTATTAAGCACTCATTTCTTAAGCACGTTTTTTGACCGAGCGAAGAGGGCATTGATTCATGGAACTAAAAGTAGACACCCACACCCACACATACGCAAGTGGTCATGCTTACAGCACGTTGATCGAGAATGCAAAATCGGCAAAACAAAACGGTTTAGCTATGTTTTGTACGACCGACCATTCCGAGTCTATGCCGGGCGCGCCACACTATTGGTTCTTCAGTAACCAACGTGTGCTCCCTCGTTTTATTGAAGATGTCGCTATTATTCGAGGTGTCGAGTCAAACATCATGAACACACAGGGTGAAATCGACATTCATCCGAGTGTGGATAAGAATCTAGATTGGGTGATTGCCAGCTTCCACGAGCCCGTTTTTCGCCCGTCGGATGTTGCTACTCATACAGAAGCATTGTTGAATGTGATTAAAGGCGGTCGTGTTGATGCACTTGGTCATTTAGGCAACCCAAATTTTGATTTCGATTTTGAAGTTGTGATTCAATGTGCGGCGGAACATAACGTAGCAATCGAAATTAATAACACCACGCTTAAAGGCAATAGCCGCGTTGGCAGTGTTGATCGTTGTTACGAGATCGCAAGAATTGCTAAAGCGAAAGGTGCGTTTATTACGACAGGTAGCGATGCGCATTTCTGCATAGATGTGGGTGGATTGGATCTCGTGTCTTCACTACTTGGTGAGGTGGGCGTGGATTCGAGTAAAGTGATTACCCATTCACCACAGCAATTCCTAGCCTTTTTGGTATTACGTGGTCGTCAATCGATTGCCGAGTTTTCGGTATTTGAGTGATGGTTTGTCCGGTACTTTATACTTTTTAGTCATTGGTTAGCTAGCTAGTTTGCATTTCGACACAATCAATTTTTGTGCCCGACGGATTTTTGTATACACTAACCGAAAATAATAAAGTCGAAGTGCCACAGTACAATAATGATGGCTCTAACTTCAAAGACACCGCTTCACTTGGAGAAATAATGAAAACTCGCTCAATCCTTTTATCTGGCTTAATCGCTGCTTCAGTATTGTCTGGCAACGCATTTGCTAATGTTGACCTTAAGAAAAACATGCAAGAAATGAAGCTTGCGTTCAAACAAGCGGCAGAAGCTCAAAGCATTGAAGAGATGCAAAAGCCTATCGTTCGTTTAGATACGCTAGTGGCAGAGCTCAAAACGGGTGTTTACCCAATAGAGAAAGAAGATAACTTCATGGAAGGTTTCAAAAAGATCAGTGCATCATTGGATAGCATTGAGCAGAAGCTAGACCAAGGTGACTTAGAGTCGGCACAGCAGGAACTTCGTACTATTGACGGCCTTCGTGAAGAGTACCATGAGAAGCGTAATCCAAGCATTTGGAGCAAGATCTTCGGTTAATTTTCTAATCAATTGAGTTTGCTAGATACGTAACAAAGAGCAAAACCTCAAGATTCGATTTCTAAAACGCTGTCTTACATTACCCTCTTTAGGGGAAGGTGTAAGGCGGCGTTTTTTATTGTCGTTTCTCTAAACAGTTTACTGCTATTTTTCTAGACATTTTACTGCTAATAGACGCGTAACATTCTTTTGGCTCTTTGGTTGTAACCAGTTTTTAACTAAAAAGAGTGTGCGTTAGCTTCAATTTTTTAACTTGCTGTTAATCTTTACGTTTACCTATATTCCAAGTCCCTCATAATAAGGGAAATTTATAAAGATTTGGAATAATGCGCCGAACCTCGTTCAACTTCTCCATGTTACTTGCTACAGCATTAAGCTGGGTGCTGGTGACATTAATGCCTGTTATCAATGCTCATGGTAATAGTGCGGGAGTATGGGCGTCGTTATGTACGGTCAATGGCTTTGAACTGGTTCAAATTGAAGAAGGTGAACCTAATACTCATAAAGGAAAGCCGTGTCCCTTTAGCCATTTTTCCACGTTTCACCAAGATGAACTTCCAACTACACTACTGACAACTCGACTGAGTTCTATTGTCTCAGACAGCTACGCTTTTTTGGCTCTAAGCGAACGCTATATGAGGCAAGCCCCGCGCGGCCCTCCCTTTGTTACTGCTTAAACCTAACCCACTAAAATAATTAAAAAATAAAGTATTAAGTAAAGTTAAACATGCTCAAATTACTTTCTGATCTTTCAGAAGGTATGTTTGCGTGTGTCAAAGGAAATAATAATGTTGAGAAATGAATCTCAAACCCCTGCGAAAGCACAAGCAACTTCGCAGTCTAAAAGCAGTGCAACAACTGGTTCGAAAACCAATATAAAAAGCAAAGACCGCAATAAAACTCTCTACTTCCTCACTTGGCGCTGGCACTTCTATGCTGGGCTATTCGTTATCCCATTTATGTTGATGTTGAGTATTACTGGTTTGGTGATGCTGTTTGACGATGAAATCGAACTTGCTTTCCATCAAGACGCGATTGAAATTGTTGCATCGGGCGAACCGATCAAGGTGTCACAACAATTAGCTGCCGTACAAAATCACTACCCACAAGGTACGGTGACACAGTTTGTACCGAGCAAAGTCCCTGATCTTGCGAACCGATTTTCTGTATCACTTGAAGATGGCACTTCCGTTTTCGCCACGGTGAATCAATACACTGGCGAAGTGGTAGGAGAAATCCCCCGCAGCGATAGCCTGTATCAGCTAGCGAATGACATTCACGGCACTTTGTTGATTGGTGATTGGGGTGATTATCTAATTGAAGTCGCAATAAGCTTGTCTATTCTGTTGCTCATCAGTGGTATTTACTTATGGTTACCGAGAGATAACGCGAGCCGCGCTGGTTTTCTTAAGCTTCGATTTGGTTCAGGAACGCGTATTTTAATGCGTGATCTGCATGCGAACATCGGTGGAACACTGTCATTCATTCTTCTGTTATTTATTCTATCGGGATTATCATGGACAGGTTTTTGGGGCGGTAAGCTAGTGCAAGCATGGAGTACTTTTCCTGCTCAAATGTGGGACGATATTCCTCTGTCTAACGAAACGCATGCTTCTTTAAATCACGGGTCTGAAGAGGAAATGCCTTGGAACCTAGAGCAAACTCCACTGCCTTTGTCTCAAGATAAGCCAGAAGAACACGTCCATCAAGTAGAAGAAGCGTCTGAAGCTCATGATCATTCTAAGATGGGTGAGGATCATTCTCAGCATGTATTATCTGCGAGTAATTTCTCGATTGATGATGTGATAGCAAAAGCTCAATCTCTTGGTTTTACGCAATATAAAGTCAATTTCCCGCGATCAGAAACGGGCGTTTACACCGTGGCTGCCAATACCATGGGCGGTGACATTATCGACCCAACCCAAGATCGCACGACTCACCTCGACCAATACTCAGGGCGCATTCTAGGAGAGGTGACGTGGCAAGATTACAATTTATTCGCCAAAACCTTAGCCGTCGGTATTTCTCTGCACCAAGGTGACATCAGCATCATTAATAAGCTTCTAAATGCGTTGTTCTGTTTGGCATTCATTTTGGTGTCAGTGACTGGTGGAGTAATGTGGTGGATGCGCAGACCTTCAGGCCAAAGAAAGTTGGGAACTCCACCGAAATTTGGTGATGCAGGCTTATGGAAAGCGGGTTTAGTGACTGTGGTTGTTATTTCGGTACTGTTTCCACTCGCGGGTGCAACGATTGTGACTGCAATGCTATTGGATTGGTTACTGTTTTCACGCGTTGAGAGATTCAAGACCGCGTTGAGTTAATTGACATGCAAACGGACTTTCTCGACTTGAGAAGGTCCGTTTTATTAATCAGATGAGCTCTTCTTCTGTGAGGAAGACTTTAGACTAGATACTGCTCTAGATCTGATAAAGCTTTAGATCTGATACAGCTTTAGATCTGATAAAGCTCAAGCGGCAGGCCGTCTGGGTCTGCGAAAAACGTAAATGATTTCCCCGTAAATTCATCCACTCGAATCGGTTCGACTTCAATGCCTTGTTCTTCCAAGTAGCTTTTGACATGTTGAATGTCATCAACACAAAAGGCCAAATGTCTCAGCCCTTGAGCTTCCGGAAAGCTTGGTCTTTCAGGTGCGTCAGGGAAGCTGAATAATTCTATTTGAGCGCCATTAGGCAGTGCCAAGTCGAGCTTATACGACTGACGTGCTTCACGATAATTCTCCGCAATCACTTCAAGCTTTAAAACTTCCGTATAAAAACGCTTAGAGACTTCGTAGTCTGAGCAAATAATGGCGGCGTGGTGTATTCCTTTCAGCATCAGTTTATTTCTCCTGCCAGCTTGTCACCCAAGTGCTCCATCGCGTAATCAATGAATACACGCAGTCGAGCGGGCATGTACTTGGTTTGAGCAAACTGCATCGCGATAGCGCCATGGTAATTACTCTTGATGGTCCAATCTTCCAACACTTGTACCACGGAGCCTTCAGCCAACGCATCTTGAATCACGAAGTCATGGAAAATACCGACGCCTAGACCTTCTTTTACACCTTTCAGTCGCATCTGCGAGTGGTTAACTGCGTAACGCCCAGTGACGGGTACCGTGTGAAATTCATCATCTTTAAGAAAGTCCCAAATGTGGTCTTTATCTGTTTCTGCAAGGTATAAGCAGTCGTGCTCAGAAAGCTCGGTAGGGTGGTGAGGGATTCCTTTGGCATCTAAATAGTCCGGGCTCGCACATAACACGAGGTTTGTTTTTCCGAGTTCTTTCAATACCAAACTCTCGTCAGGTTTGTCGGTAAGGCGAAAGGCAATGTCGATGCCTTGGCGCAATATGTCGATGTCGCCATCAGCTGCCCTTAGCTTGAGTTGAATCTCTGGATACTGATTTAAAAATGGAACAACAAAAGGCTGTAGCACTGAGTTCAAGAACGCCTCAGGCGCCGCTACCGTTATAGAGCCTGCAGGTTCAGTATGGTCGGAGGTAGACAGCTCAACCGCTTGTTGCGCCGCATTAATCATGACCACGCTTTGGTCGTATACCAACTGGCCTGCTTGCGTGATGATCAATGTACGAGTGGTACGTTCAAACAGCTTTACTGAGAGTGCTTTTTCTAGACGTGTGATCAATTTACTCAACGCTGAGGGTGTCACCCCTAACTGCTTTGCTGCAGCGGTAAAGCTACCTTCGTTCACAACTAAGATAAACGAGGCGAGATCGGGAAGTAGGGCGATGAGTTTTGGGTTAATCATAAGTGTCCAGTAGGGCTAGTTGCAACGGTGAGCTTATTGACAATTGTGAGTGATCTCTTCTGATTTGTGAATCAATTTCATTAATCACTTGGCGTGATTGCTCTGATTGCTTGGCGTGTTTTGCTTTTCATCTCATCGGTTTTCATCTGTATAGCGGAGTTGCTGATGCACATTCTAAGAGAAGCGGATAATCATCACCATATCGTTCTGAGATGAAAAATAGAGATCTGATATGAAAGTGAAATTAGACACAAACGGAAGGGGATTTGACGTTAAAAAGAGCAGGTAAGACGCGTTTATGTGCCCTGTGTCACTGGGATGAACCATTATTCGTGCCTGCGATTCATTAATGTTTTTCCAACTAAAGGGATAATCGAGAAGGGGATGTTCAACTAGAATAGGGGTATAAGTTTTACAGTGTAAATGATCGAATTGAAATCGTTTACATCCCCTACATAATGCGGCGCGCGATGCTGCTGAATAATAATTAGGAAGGAATAGACAATGTCTTCTGCATTTTACCAACAGATTCAAACTCAAATCGAAGAAGTTAAAGAAGAAGGTCTTTACAAGTCTGAGCGCATTATCACTTCTGCACAAAAAGCAGCGGTTTCTATCTCGACTGGTGAAGAAGTACTAAACTTCTGTGCAAACAACTACTTAGGTCTTGCTAATCACCCAGCTCTTATCGAAGCAGCTAAAGATGGTATGGATCAGCACGGCTTTGGTATGGCTTCAGTACGTTTCATCTGTGGTACTCAAGACTCTCACAAAGAACTAGAGCAAAAGCTATCTACGTTCCTTGGTAAAGAAGACACTATCCTTTACACATCTTGCTTTGATGCAAACGCTGGCCTATTCGAAACGATTCTAGGCAAAGAAGACGCAATCATTTCTGATGCTCTAAACCACGCATCTATTATTGATGGTGTTCGTCTATGTAAAGCAATGCGCTTCCGTTACTCGAACAACAACATGGAAGAGCTAGAGCAACAACTTATCGCAGCTAAAGAAGCAGACGCTCGTCACACGCTTATCGTAACTGACGGTGTGTTCTCAATGGACGGCGTAGTCGCTAACCTTCCTGCTATCTGTGATCTTGCTGACAAGTACGGCGCACTAGTGATGGTTGATGACTCTCACGCAGTTGGCTTCATGGGTGAAAACGGCGCGGGTACTCACGAGTTCCATAACGTTGTTGACCGTATCGACATCATCACAGGTACGCTTGGTAAAGCAATGGGTGGCGCTTCAGGCGGTTACACTTCTGGTAAGAAAGAAGTAATCGACTGGTTACGTCAGCGTTCTCGTCCATACCTATTCTCTAACTCTGTTGCACCTGCAATCGTATCGGCGTCTATCCGCGTTCTAGATCTTCTAGCGGAATCTGGCGACCTACGCATTCAACTATGGGAAAACTCTGCTCACTTCCGTACTCGCATGGAAGCAGCTGGTTTCACTATGGGCGGTGCTGACCACGCAATCATCCCAATCATGCTGGGTGATGCAAAAGTTGCGGCTGAATTCGCAGAGCGCGCACTAGAGAAAGGCATCTACGTGGTAGGTTTCTCTTTCCCAGTAGTACCAAAAGGCGCAGCTCGTATCCGTACGCAAATGTCTGCTGCGCACTCTCGTGAGCAACTGGATCGCGCAATTGATGCGTTCATCCAAGTTGGTAAAGACATGGCTATCATCTAATTTTAAAGGGGTGCCTTTGCATCCTTTGATTAGATAGAACAACACCCAATAGAACATATAGATTTTTGATTCTCGCCTTACTGTTAGGCGAGATGAACTGGATAACATTATGAAAATTAAAGCACTTTCTAAGCTTAAGCCTGAAGAAGGCATCTGGATGACCGAGGTTGAAAAACCTGAAATGGGTCATAATGATCTTCTTATTCGTATTAAGAAAACTGCAATTTGTGGTACAGACGTACATATCTACAACTGGGATGAGTGGTCACAAAACACAATTCCAGTACCTATGGTGGTAGGTCACGAATACGTGGGTGAAGTTGTTGGCATCGGCCAAGAAGTTCGTGGTTTTGAAATCGGCGACCGTGTATCTGGCGAAGGTCACATCACATGTGGTCACTGTCGTAACTGCCGTGGCGGCCGTACTCACCTTTGTCGTAACACAACAGGTGTAGGTGTAAACCGCACTGGTGCGTTCTCTGAGTTCCTTGTGATCCCTGCGTTCAACGCATTTAAGATCCCTGCAGAAATCTCTGACGATCTAGCATCAATCTTTGACCCGTTTGGTAACGCAGTACACACAGCGCTTTCTTTCGACCTAGTAGGCGAAGACGTGCTAATTACTGGTGCTGGTCCAATCGGTATCATGGCTGCTGCTGTTGCTAAGCACGTTGGTGCTCGTCACGTTGTAATTACTGACGTAAATGAATACCGTCTAGACCTTGCTCGTCAAATGGGTGTGACTCGCGCAGTAAACGTGATGGAAGAGAAGCTTGAAGACGTAATGTCGGATCTTGGCATGACTGAGGGCTTCGATGTAGGTCTAGAAATGTCTGGTAACCCATCTGCGTTCAACAGCATGCTGACTAACATGAACCACGGCGGTAAGATCTCTCTACTAGGTATTCCACCATCAGACATGGCGGTAGACTGGAACCAAGTAATCTTCAAAGGCTTGGTTATCAAAGGTATCTACGGCCGTGAGATGTTCGAAACTTGGTACAAGATGGCTTCTTTGATTCAGTCAGGTTTAGACCTATCACCAATCATTACTCATCACTTTAAAATTGATGATTTCCAAGCTGGCTTCGATGCTATGCGTAGTGGGCTTTCTGGCAAGGTTATTCTTGATTGGGAATAGAAAAATTAGGCTCTAAATAGCAAAAGGCGACAGTGAAAACTGTCGCCTTTTTTACGAATAAAACCGCTAAATAACGGTAGATTACAGTGTCTGCCGCCACTTTGTCGCCATTAATTCTCTAATGGATTGAGGTGGACAGCTTGTATCAAATGTTCTGGAGCAAAATGAGAATACGCCATTGTCTGCTCGATCTTAGTATGGCCAAGAATACGCTGTAACACCAAGATATCCCCTTTGTTCATCATAAAATGCGAAGCAAAGGTATGCCGTAGAACATGCGTTGCTTGCCCACTCGGTACGTGCTCTGGTAAAGCTCTTTTAATGTAGCGCCAGGCGTCCTTGTAACTCGTGTTAAAAATTTCATGGTCGCTCACGGCGATATCTAAGATCTCTTGATATAAAGCTGGGGAGATGGGCACACTTCGATTCCTCTTACCTTTTGTCTCGGTGTAAGTCAGTTTAAATTCAGCTGCCTGTGAACGGGTAAGAGTTAGAGCTTCACTTATACGGGCACCGGTGGCTAAGCAAATCTTAGAAATTACAATGAGCTGTGGAATCGAGACTGTAATGACTCGGTTGAAATTTTTCAGGTTAACTAAGAACTCTTCAATTTGTGGCTTGGTTAGATATGCTAGGTTCTTCTCACTTGTTTTGATTGTTTCGATAGCTTCAAGTGGATTGGGGTATTTCCATTGATTGTATTTAATCAGTTTCTTGAACATTCCCTTTAGATAAATCAATTCCGTGTTATGTGTTGTTGGTGAAATCTTAATAGATTTATTTTTGCCACGGTAGGGTATTCGCGCTGCACGATAGTCTAAATAGTCTCGTTCTTTAAAGTGGGAGGCAATTGGATTCCCTAATTCTTCAATTGTCTTGGCTATTAGCCCCCGAGCTTGTTTACCCGATTTCAACGTATGACCGTGTATGGTCCACCAAGCGTCTAACAGTTCGCTCATTCTACGGTGATCGGGTTTACTTCCCATCCATGGCTTATCGTCAATCTCCTTCATCGTGTGAAGCTCAAAAGCCTTTGCTTCTCCCTTAGTCGTAAACTTTTTACGAACACGTTTCCCCATTCGCCCATTCGGGTAACATTCGCAGAGCCAAGGTTTGGTAGAACCATCTTTTAAATTGCGGATAGACATAATAAAGCCTAAAATTACTGTATATAAAAACAGTTTAATTGGGGCTGAAACGTAGAACAATGTTTTATATCGGACAAAAAGCACAGGTTAGGCTCCTATCTCAAAGTGCTAAGAAAGCTAATAGGTTATTGTGATCCGCAACAGCAGTTTTTGACAGTACAAAACTGGAAGGTAACTTCTCTCGTTGGAAAGACTTGAAGAGCATTATAATGGTTGAAAACTTCCGTATTGAGAAATGAAAAGTAATCGACCTAGAGTATCGTTACTATATCAGCTCCAAAGTGCTAAGCGCAGAGCAAGCTGCGATGGCAGTTAGAGAGCTTTGGGATATAGAGTCAATGCATTGGGTACTTGATGTCAGTATGAATGAGGATGCGTGCCAGATATACAAAGACCATGGAGCGGAGAATCTATCTTGCTTGCGTCATATGAGCTTAAATATGCTCAGAGAAGAGCCAACTAAGCTAAGCATTGTTGGGAAGCAAAAGCGATGCATGATGAATACAACCATTCTAGAGGCAGTATTAAGTGCTGGTTTTACTCAGGCGGTGAAAAACTAGGCACTCATGCGGTCGCCCTGCTGCTCAATTGACACTAAATTATGGTTTTTTTATACAACCTCATTCAACTGAGGTATTTACTCTATTTTTTAACGAAAATACCACCATATTCTAGTTAAAAGTGAACTGCTGTATCGAATTCACGCTAAGTTGATGTTAATTCAGCCAATATTCGGCTATATTACACTCGATGAATAAGGGCGTAACGATTTTTATTCTCACTCCTCGGTTGTTAAGGTAGGTAATGTGCCATTAGTCATGGCGTTATTTTTAGAATAAATGTGGGTTCATTGATGAGTATTAAAGATTTAAGTGTAGTAAAGAAAATTGGGTTGAGTTACTTAGCCGTATTTCTGGTTTTTGCAGTTGTTTCTGTAGTGATGATGTCGAGTTTATTATCACTGAATAAAAACACAGCGATATTAACTGATAAAAGCCTGCCATCGGTTGCCTTGCTTAAAGGTATTCAAGTTGATATTACAAAAGTTCGTAAAGATGAATTTTCGCTTCTGTCAAATGCAAAGCATCCCAAAATCGCGGAATGGATAGAGGGGCTTGAACAATGGAGGGAAAATGTTCAACAAGGTATTTTGTCGTATGAAGCTCTAGCGCTGAGTGAGCAAGAAAAGCGTTCTTTTAAAGTATTTAAAGATACATGGAATAGTTATATTTCTGAAACGCAGCAATATAATTATTTACTTGCACAAGGTAAGGCAAAAAAAGCAAATGAAGTTGTTTTATCTAGTTTCACTACATATACAAAAGCTCTTACTAGCTTGGACAATACGCTTAGCTTAAATGATGAGCTTATAAATCAGCTAAAAGTAGAAGTACAAAGTGAATCTCAATCGACTCAACTTACTGCCGCCGCTGGTTCCTTAGTCATTATCGGTATGATAATTCTTTCGTCAGTTCTGTTATCTCGAGTAGTTTGTAAACCGGTTAATCGAGCTTTATGGTTTGCTTCTCAGATAGCTAAAGGTCAGTTGAATAATACAATTGACGAAAGAGAGTTAACTGAAGATGAACTTGGTACTTTGCTGAAAGAGTTAGTATCAATGCAAAATAATTTGCATTCTTTAGTCTCAGAGGTGAGTGATTCTACAATTCAATTAACAGCAGCGGTGGAAGAGGTGAGTGCAATATCAGCTCAAACGGCTTCAGGAATGCAAAATCAACAATTAGAGTTGAGTTCTGTTGCATCGGCCATGACAGAAATGCAGGCCGCAGTTAACGAGGTAGCGCAGAATACAGAAAGTGGAGCTACCTCAGCAAACTCAGCAACTGAAGTTGCAAAGCACGGAACCGAGATTTTAAATAAAACAATCCAAGAAATTGATAAGGTCACTAAAACAATACAAAACACAGATGAATTGGCAAGTGATCTAGAAAATAGTTCAAGTAGCATTAATGTTGTTGTTGATGTTATTAGAGGGATTGCGGAACAAACGAACCTATTAGCCTTGAATGCTGCAATAGAAGCTGCTAGAGCAGGAGAGCAAGGGAGAGGCTTTGCTGTAGTAGCTGATGAAGTTCGTTCTCTGGCTCAACGAACGCAAGAATCTACAACGCAGATTGTCGATATTGTTGAAGACTTACAAGAAAAAACCATCAAAATGGGGGAGGCAAGCAGGGAGTGTCAGAGTGGTATCGCTACATGTGTTGACCAAGTCAATGAGGCTGGAGAACAAATTGATATGATTGAACACTCTGTCGAGAATATTGCTCAGATGAGTACTCATATTGCAACAGCATGTAGTGAGCAAAACTCAGTGTCAGAAGAGTTAAATCGAAGTGTGGAGCATATTAATTCAGCATCCTCAGAAATGGCAGAAGGCACTTCACAAACCGCTATAGCGTGTCAGGAAATCAGTAGTCTAGCTCATAATCTCCAATCGAGGATGGGAGCATTCAAGCTATAGAAAGGTGCACTACGCCTTAGATTTTTTTAATCAGGAGTGGCGTTGTTGATCAAATCAGCTCGAAGATCAACTCTAAGCTATTTCTGTCCAGAATCGCTTGGTGATCACAGTTGTGTGAGAAGTACGGTTAACAAAGTTCTGCCCCAAAGTGAGCCAGAGAGGGATTGAACTCAGTTTCAAACCCTGCAACTTGCCTTACTTTTCCTCATACCTAGAGATCCAACAACGTAGTTAAATTTTCTAATCCATAACAGACTGACCTTCAATCACAGTTACGTACGAATATGTTGCTCACTATTTCTAGGCTGTTGAATAGTAGAAAACAAAGGGAAGTTTTTGATTGATAAAGTGCCTTGAATCGGAAGCAATATGTGCTCGCACGCTTTTTAATTTAAAATTAGATCTAAACTGAATTATATGCATACTTTTCAGTTGGTTAGAGAGAGTGCTTGCGATATGCTGAATACATCAATTCGTGCTGGCACGATATTAAAATGTTATATCGTTTTTTTAAGTACATCGTTTTAAAGGATTAAATATGATTCAGCTTAGATCAATGACCACAAATGAATATCCTGCGTATTGTGAATATTTCATTGATGATTATAGCCGTGAAATAGCTGAAAACTATGGTCACTCAATGGATAGGGCGCTCGAATTGGCTAATCAGGATCTTCTTCGTAGTTTTCCTAATGGTTTGGAAACTAATGAGCATGAATTATTGTGCATTGAATTAGGTTCAGAATTGGTTGGTTATTTGTGGCATTCGATTAACGCAAATGATAAGTCGACGTTTATTTATGACTTCTTTATTTTTCCAAACTGCCGCAATAATGGTTATGGAAAATTGGCAATTACTGCTCTTGAGTTACAATTAAAATCGATTGGTATTGAGCAAATAAAATTACGAGTTGCATATCAAAATCAAAGAGCGTTAAAGCTGTATCAAGAGGTTGGTTTTTCTATTTCTGGCTACAATATGTCAAAGAAAATAGTAAGTTAGCATTCTCGATATAACAAAGCAATCAACACGATTTACTACATTCGGCGTTGTAGGTTTGTCTTTAGTTTCAGTGATTAAGGCGGTAAAATTCAGCTAAGTCTATGTCGTAGTAAACGTGTTATTGCGGCGTTATATGATTTAAGGAGAAATCTTTGAGTAATTGGGATGATGTTGCTGATAAAGTTGAGTTTAATCTTCAATTAATCAGCGAGTTACTTATTAATACAGTTCCATATTCTAGCCAAGTTCTCGATTTTGGTTGCGGGTATGGAAGAGTAACTAATGAGCTTTATGACTTAGGTTATAAAAGTATTTGTGGTGTTGATTCTTCATTGGAAATGATTAATCGTGGGAACAATGAATTCCCGCATCTAGAGCTGAACTACTCAAAAGGTTCACCGCTTCCTTTTTCTGATTCTTCCTTTGATGCTATTGTTACATGTGCCGTTTTTACGTGCATTCCAGAAGAGCAAGCTAGGGTAAATGTTGTTTCTGAGCTACTAAGAATTTTAAAACCAAATGGAGTCATTTATTTAGCTGAATTTTGCTCTGATGAAAGTGTTTTTTTTACTTCTGGTGTTGGGGTTCCAATGTGGCACGGTTCTCAAGCTGAAATTGAAAATATAGTTGATGGGTCTGTATTAGAAAAGTCTATCGTTGTTAATAATCAAACGATGACAGGGCATAATAGTAAAGCTTGTCACGTAGTGGTTAGAAAAATCATATAACAAAGCAATCAACACGATTTACTACATTCGGCGTTGTAGGTTTGTCTTTAGTTTCAGTGATTAAGGCAGTAAAATTCAACTAAGTCTGTGTCGTAGTAAACGTGTTATTGCGGCGTTAGTAAGCCAGCTGTTTAAGTCCTCAAATTTTATGAGTGGTAATTCATTTTGTGCCGCTATTCCGAGGGTTTCAAAGCGGATACATTCGCTGAAAATCTGTAGGTTTCTTTGGTGCAACGCCGCCAATAGTTCACGAATTTTAACGAGTTTATTTGTTCGGCGGTCAGTGCCACACATTAGTTTCGATTTTGAGGAGACACCTGTTTTGGTGACTTCTGTGTGCAGCAGGCCGGGTGTGGATAGGGTGTCATGTTTAGTTGAGATTGGTGATTGCTGAGAGATCAGCGTGCAACGGAGCCTCCGTTACTAACAAGTCATTCAAGCAGACGCTGTAACCTATGGCATTTTTGGTTTGAAGTTTTGTGGGCTTTGTAGGTGCGGCGTTTGCGCTACTTAGCTCTGCGTTAGCTTAAACATGGAAGTGAGCATGAAAATATTTAGTTTTTTATTTAATACAAACCAAAGTGAAATCGGATATGTAGTGAAATCATATCTATTGCATGCTTGTGTGACTTTTCCTTTAGTATTCGCTGCGTCATACGTTTGGGGTTCTGAACTTGTTGCTCCGGATGATAGACAGGAATCGTCATTATTGTTTTTGATTATTCTAGCTCCGGCTGTCGAAACGCTTCTAATGGTTCCAATATTAAAGCTTATACAAATGTTTAATTTTGAAGTAGTGATGACTTCAGTAATTAGCGCGCTGACATGGGCCGCAGCACATACTTTTAACAGCGTGCTAAACGGATTTGGCGTACTTTTCTTGTTTTTTATTCTTTCAATATCCTATTTAATTTGGCGTCAAAAATCATTTAAATCGGCATTTGGGGTTACATTTGGCATTCATGCCTTAAATAATGCAGTGGTGTTTTTAAGCTAACAAGCATTTAAGGTTTCGAGATACTTTGTCTGATCTTGTATAAACAATTTAGAGGTATAGATCTAAATCGTTTATGTCCAGAAGCTTCATAGGCTTAATTTTTACCTGTGGCACTTTCTAGCACGAAAGTGCCCCTTTAAATACTAACGTAATGACTCAGTGACAAATCGTGACACTGAAATTACAGTACTTTTTCTCATGGTTGCGACTAACAGCGTAGTGAAAGGAATCTCCCAAAAGTGTGCGCAGACGATGTTCTCAGCTTGTAATTTTCGTATGCATCATTGTGTTTCTCGTTGGCAGTAATATCTCGCAACTGGCCAAATTGCGTGCACTTATTGATGACTGCGAGGATATCTGGACTAAATAGTACAGTAGCCCCAGTAATTAACCTCACTGCTATTTGTCTTTTTTGAATAGTTTGTTTTTTAACCAAACCACAGGCAAGAATATAAGAAACCATAGCTTTTTCCCGAAGGCGAGTAAGAGAGCTCCAATAGCTAATCCACCTTTACCTGCAACCTTTCCTGTGATCAATTTGTACATCAAAGCACCAGCTCCAAAAGCTGCAACCGTATCAGTCTCTGGAACAAAGTCTTTATAGGTATGGCCTTTTTCATACTTTAGCTGTTCTAGAGTCGGCGCTAAGTTATCTTCCGCTGATATAAATTGCTCTTGAGATCCTACCCAAGTGATTTGACTATAACCTTCTCTAGATAATTTCAATGCTCTTGCATTAACTATTTTCTCATTCTCACTACTGTGCGCCCTTATAGCATAATACATCGTTGCTTCTTTCTTGTTTAATGTTGGTTTCTCTGCCCATCCATCAATAAAGAGAAGCGCGCCTTTCCTATGCTTATTATCATCCTCTGTACTATCGATAAGCTCTTGAAGTAAATCATTGCTATCAATACTTTCTTCCCAATCATCCATTTTTATAAAGCCAGGTCTGCTTTCTGTTATAATAAACCTGCTTAAATCTTGGTTTAAAAGAACTGCATTTGGAGAGCTAGGAACTCCATTAATTTCTTCTTCTAAAATTGCTGCGTCATCACCTCTAACCAAAGACTGCTCAGTCATAACTAGGATCGTTGCGTCTTGATTTGGTACGTCATATATACCTTCATATTCCCAGTTAAGGTTATCGAGTGGATTGGCAAATACCGAGCTTGCGATTAGCACTAATCCAATGGCCATGTATTTCATTTTTTTTCACTTAAATGCATATTATTTTTGTGCAATTTACCAGCTAAATACTTTAGTTATGTTGATAAAGATCTAAATGTAAGATATTGATATATATGTCAATTGCATATGATTGGTAGGCTATGCCGACATAGAGCCAGAAAGATTTAGTACAGTATTTATCTACCTTGAGCAATAACTGGAAGTATTTTAAAACTAATACTTGAACTTGCTGTTAAGTATTCACATCAGAGACTAAGGGGCATAAGCGATTCAGGGGGAGTTGAATGTTCGGCAAATAAAATTGCATCAAGTGAACCCGACACAATGAACTGAAGATAGAAGAAACTGCCTAGTTCTTATCAAAATCGCCACCTGTAGCAACAGTGCCTTTCCGCATTTTGAGATACTAAAAGTTATTCAGGCGCGGCTAAATTGGGAGAGTCATTGACACGTCTTTGTCCAGAGGCGTGTTATGCCGCCATGCTTTGGGACAAGAGCGCCTTAGGGCGACTACTCTAAAACACTTCTGCCCCAATAAGCTTCTTAGAGTGAGTGTACCTCATATTTTTTATCCTAGTAGAGCTAATCCTGATGAGCTTGGTGTTCTATGCGGATTATTTCGTAATCGATTCTCGATTGAGATGCAAGAATTGCACAACACCCTGATTTTCATTGAGTTTTATGGAGGTTGAGCGCAGTATAGAGAGAGTGCGGATACGGGGGGATCCCGTTTATAAAGCGTTAACTGGCAGGAGTATATATGAGCAAAAATAGCAAACAAAAAAGAACGCAAAAGAAAGCTAAAGTTCAAAAAATAGCGAATCACAAAGCCGAGGCTATACGTAAAAAACAGAGTGTGATTCCTTCTATTTTCTTAGATGAATCAGGAAATACGGGCTCAAACTTATTAGACAAAAATCAACCAGTCTTCACTTTAGCTAGCTGCGATCTTTCTATTAAAGAGGCGGAACGTCTTTTAAGTTTAGTTGGTTCTCGCGCAGAAAACGAACTTCATTTTAAGAGACTAAAACGAAATAAAGCAGGGCAAGATGGAATTATACGTTTATTAAGTGACCCAGCAGTTAATACTGAAAGTATTAAAATGAACGTGTTCTCAAAACGTTTTATGGTTACATCTAAAATTGTAGATTTACTTATTGAGCATATGCTCCACCTGAAAGGTGTCGATCTTTATGTTAATGGGCAAAATATTGCACTATCAAATATGTTGTTCTATTGCTTCGAAGCTTTCTGCAATGAAGAGTTAGTGGACAATATGTATAAGCTGTTTGTAGCTATGGTGAAAGAGCAAACTGAAGAGTCTATTGAAGCTTTCTATTCCTGCGTTGAAGCCGTGCAAGAATCATCGTCAAGTGATGGCTTTAAGTCCGATATAGATCAAATCCTTGACACTAAAGCATACATTGATAGCGCACTAGACGATATTGATAAAACAGCCTTAGATCCATCAATCCCAGCTTTGTTTGCACAATGTATCCAATGGGGGAATCAATATCCTAAAGGCTTCCACCTAATTCACGATGACTCTCATAGCATTGAAAAACAACGTGAGATGTTTGCTCAATTCATGGATTGGACTCAAGATGAAGTTGAGCTAGGGTATGATCGTCGCAAATTTGGACTACCTCTAAAAGGTAAATCAATGAGGTTTGCTGATTCACAGAAACATAAGCAGATACAAGTTGCTGATATTGTAGCAAGTTCTTTTGCTTATTGGGCTGCAGGTGTTGCGGTTGGAGAATCAGAAGATTACTTCTTCCTAGAACTAAACAAGTTAGATTTGGATCGTTTTATTGGACACAATAAGATTTGGCCAACACATGATGTTGACCCTAAAGATCTTGGGACAGTACATGATGGTGGTTTAAATGCAGCTAATAATATCCCTTCATTCTTAGCGAAAGCAAAAGCAAATCCAAGGGTCGCGGAAGCAGCCAGTTAACAAGCATTTAAAAGTGATTCCCAACGTTTGGCATTTTTCATTCCATCGTTGGTAGTATCGGGGTGTTAGTGTGAATATTCATGACTTTATAGTTGATATTGAACTGACGGAGTTCTTGTTTGGAGTTTCTTCGTTAGCTACTGTATTTGCTGCCATTATTGCTTATCGAGCACTGAATGCGTGGAAAAGAGGTATTGTTCTACAAAAGAGTTTAGATAACTTGGATCGAGTTGTTGAAGCCACAATTTCAACGTCAAGGAGCTTTTCTCAGGCTCTGAACTATATAGGGCTTCTACAGTTAAGTATCGATGCTTACCGACAGGACTCAAAGGAAGTAAAAGAATTTGCTAAGTCTGGGGTAGTAAAGTACATCACACAAAATGGCAAAGATGATTCTGCTCCATTGAAAGATATGCTGACAAAAAATGAAACGCTGTTAAATAAACTTGAATTACAGCTCGTTCTTTTTCAACGGTTAGATGATAAGCAGCTGAAATCTATGGTTATTCCGTTCAGGAGTATGCAGGTTCTGCATAGGAAATTGGTAGCCTTTGCATCAATAATTGGTAGTACATCGTTATATTGGAGTAACCCTAAAGTTGAAGAAACAGTTCTAGCAACAGTTAACCAAAATATGGAAGAGCTCCACAATCTCCTTGAGCAATCAAGAGAAGAGTTATTAAAAGCTGTTGATAGTAAGCATAAAACTTTGACTTCGTAACCTAATAAGAAATTTAAGAGTGATTCACAACGCTTGGCGCTCTCACTTCAAGTGAATTTAGTGTATATAGAGCAATGGTTTAAGTAAGGTGGTGGAGTTGTTCACACCTTAATTTGACGTTATGTTTCTAGGGATAATTATGAGTAACTTATATAGTATTTTTGAGTTCAAGTATCCGATTAGTGTAGATAAATCTGTTCTTGGAAATTCGTACCCGATCATGGTCAGTGGCATCAGTGGTGTCATCCATATTCCGTTCCTTCCTATTTGGACTGAACATGAACCAGATCCTTTATGGAAGCTACTAACCCCGCCAGAGGTCGCTAAGGGCTGGAAGCAAGGCTCTGAGCCGATATTTTGGGGGAAGCCCAATCAATATCCTAGTGGTCATTCTAGTTTGCACAGAGTGGTATTTCAGTTTGAAGTACACGATGCTGAAGTAAACGGTCAATTACTTTATGAATCATTTGTGTCATGGATAAACTTATTACTTGACTACTTAGAAGTGATGTCTAACCAAAATGTTCGTATTGAGCAGACGTTGAATTCTTATGGTGATAATTTTCACCTTTTTCATTGGGATGAAAATGGGAAAAATCAGGGTATTACTGAAAATAAAGTAATTACTGTCTGTCTGGATAACTGGCAGAAAAATATTAAACATGAACAGTTCCTTGAAGCTTGCACTTTGGCATCATCTGGAGCTCCGTTAAATTTGACTTATAAACTTTACCTAGAGGCTAATCGCGCATTTTTGCAGAAAGACTATCGGAAAACTGTAATAGAGTGCGGTGCATCTATTGAAAACGCACTAACTGAATTGATCTCATTAGAACTCTCTAATTGTGGTTTATCAGATGAAGAGATTGGCGCACGCCTGAGTAATAGAAGCAATAGAACTCTAGGTGGGCGCTTTAATTTAGCTGATTCTCAGTTGCACTTAGACTTAATGCAACAAAATTATAGTTACCGAGATTTACTCGTCAATCCAAGGAATGACGCTGTGCATAAGGCTGAATTCATTCCTCAACAAATAGCTCGTGAAGCAATTGATTACACCAGTAAACTACTAAATGTGGTAGCTCCTGAGCTAAAAGAAACATAACAAGCATTTAAGGTTTCAAGATACTTTTTCTAATCTTGTATAAACGATTTAGGGCTATAGGTCTAAATCGTTTTTGTCTAAAAATGTTTCAGGACTACTTAGAGATTGCACAACGATCAACATTGAGCCAAAGAAGAAGGCTGCCATAAGGCAGCCTTTTTTAGTTTGCAAGTGCAACTTCTCACGAGGGTAGGGTGATAATAGGCTCGTTAAGTATCGGTGACGCTATTAATCAAATTAACTGCAGTGCTCTCAAACAGATGAGTGCAACAGTTAACGCTTTTCCATCACTAACGCAACTCTACCTACAACCCTTACTTCATCTTCTTCGACGGTTAGAGTCGAACCGTTAAAGCTGATTGCTAGTTTTTTGCCTGGTAAGCGCTGGATGTCGTTTAGCGAGAGTAGGCCGTCCATATCAACTAGGTATGTACCGCTTACTGCATGGTGAGATTCTTTATTTATAAGGAACGTAGTAGTTCCATCTTTGATTGCTATTACATTACTTACACCTAACTCGTCTAGAAGAGCTTTATCGAATGCAAGTATCCCTTTCCCAACCAATTTACCGTCGTCAATAGAGAAACAGTCGATATCGAAAAGAGTTTTCGATTCGTTCTTCTTATTAATATGCTTTTGGGTTGGTGTTTTAGGGTACGGTTCGCCTTTATCTAGAAGTAACCATTCAAGTGAGACTCCAGTGCTCAAATGAGTCCTTACTGCAATTTCAAAGGGAGTAAGGTTTCTCTGTCGCCAAGTCGCGATTGTTGATTTTGGGATGCCAAATACGTCTGCTACGTCCTGTTGGCGGTCTGAATTCGTGATATCTATCAACTTCTTGATAATATCTCTACCTCCCAAATACGATATTTGGTCTATTTTAAGTTGCTTGTTATTCATATGTGATCAATAATCGCAATTGAGTCCGAAATGGTGGGGTGCAACTCGTCATTCCGAAATTAAACATTCAATAACAGAATAGGATATCACTATGCTCTCATATCAAGTAGTCCTAAATACGCCTTTCATGACGTACGACCAATACTCTCAGTTCTCCGGAATGCCGAAACGCACCATCATGGATTGGGTAGCTGATGGTCGCTTACCTATTAAAACTAAAGCAAAAGGTAAAGAAACCCCTCTCATCAATATGGTCATGTTGCTAGAAATGGCAACGCGTGAAACGTTGGAGAGAATGGGGTAAATAGCCATGCGTTTATCTTTCATAACTTCGACCAAAGAGCTTTGTCCGTTGGGGCTAACATTCTTGGTTGGAGTTTCGTTGTCATCTCGTCTTTCTTCAATTGAGTATTGGTTATGAACGGAATTGACTCAATAGGCGAATTTTCTCGCACAAAACAAGGGGCCTTTAATGAGGCGTGTTGCGTGTTCGCTAGGTCAGAGAATATGGCTAGGCTGGCAGAGGTCATAGGGATGAGTCCGACCATGCTGCGGAATAAACTTAATCCTGATCAGCCTCATGTCCTGAGTTGTGTTGAAGCCATCACTCTCGCCAAAGTGAGCGGTAATCACATTATTGTAAACAGCTTACTTCTTGGACTTGGGGTGGTCACCGCTTATATACCGCCCAACACTACCGATGATGCCTTTGTTTTGTGCGCACTAGAGAGCTCGACCCATTCGGGGGAGTTGTCTCGAATGGCTTTGGAGTATGCAGGAAAGCCTAGGCTTACTCGGGCACAGAAATATGAGATTGTTCAGACCGTACACGCGAATATCAGCGGTCAGGTTTTGCTCCTCAATAGTTTGGAAAAACTGAATCAAGGTGTTGGTCTGCTCAAAGCGATAGGGCGGAAAGGTGGGCGCTAGTGGTATATCAGTTTCAAGTATTCATTCGGAGGGGTGATGCTCATTGCTCCGGATCATAAGCCATCTTCTGAAAGGTCTGGTCATGGATTAACAGAGGAAGATAAGCGAAGAGGCCTTCGCTATATCAGGCGCATCCGACGCGAGTTATGTGACCGTCAACTTTCGCCATTATTGGTTGAGTGGATGAGGTTAACGTATCAATTAAGGCATTCGAATCGGGTGTTTGAACAAGTACGGCTGCGAATTCGTTTATTCGGTCTTGAAAAGCGAATGCAAAGAATCAGACAGCGTTGGCTTTAACGCGTTGTCCTTAGCCTGAGTAACGTCATTGGCTGCTCCCAAAGGAGAGCCTGTTAGCCAAGGAAAACGTGATGAATAATCATGAGTGGGCGGTCATAGGCGGTAAGGTGCTTCAAACAAGCCAAGAAGCGGTCTTCTATCTAGCGGTAGTGAGCGAAGACCAATGGCGTGATGCATTCCGCTGTCATGTGAAAAGTGGGGTGAGGGGAAATGACGAACACTTAGCAATTGAACGCCTGAATGGAAAGGATTCATCAGGTTCGACAGGCTTATTGGGCGCCACTAAGAGCGTCAACTCGGTCGTAACGTACGAGGCCTTGGAAAGGGTGTTTATCCAGAGCGAGTCTGGAAGTCAACGTGGACTAGGGACGGTGAGGGCGAGCCGATGACGGCTCATTCTGAATACGCTGCGTCTTCGTCTATGTCGTGTTTGAGCCGGCTGCTTGAGGAAGCGCCTTATTTGTCGAGGTGCAGTGACAACAAAACCGCGATGCTAATTCGACCTCGAAACTACGCCGTCAGATGGCCGTATATGCAGGTCAATCGAAAAGAGATGCAGGCGTGGATGGTTTTCGATATTGATCATGAACACCGAGCTTTCCCCAATCCCTACATTTGGCAAGATGAAGGGTTGCCGCCCCCCAATATGATTGTCCGAAACCGTACCAGTAATAAAGCCCACCTTTTTTATGCCATTGTACCTGTCTGTACCAGCGATCAGGCTCGCTCCAAACCCATTCAGTACCTCAAAGCCATTTATCGCGCGTTAGCCTTGCGACTGGAGGCGGACTTGAGTTATTCAGGGCCTGTTGCCAAAACGCCCTTTCATCCTTGGTGGCAAACAACCGAACTTCACCGCAGTGTCTATGAACTTAACGAGTTAGCGGATTCGCTGGAACTGGAGAGTACGCGGCCGTGGCTTCGTCAAGAGCGTGACGTTTCTTATTCCCGGAATTGTACTTTGTTTGAACGTACCCGCCGGTTCGCTTATGACATCGTCGACGAAGAAAGGGAAAAGGGCAGCTATACGAATTTTAAATGCCGTGTAGAGAGCTTTGCACATGTCAATAATGCCAATTTGGTGGGTAAGCCGTCTTTGCCATGCAGTGAGGTATTAGCGGTGGTAAAAAGCGTCTCTCGTTGGACCTGGGATAAATATTGTGCTCGGTCAGATTGCCAGCGAGGTGTGATGAGGTTGGATAGTGGATTAAGTTTACAGGAAAGGCAGCGTAGAGCGGCCAGAAGAACTCATAACCTTCGCCGGACGAAGACCACTCGCCGAATTATCCGCGCCTGTCTGTTTCTGTTACGCAAAAATCAGGAGCTCACGATTGGTTTGGTGGCGCGTAAGGCGAACTTGTGTCGCCAGACCGTCAGTCGTTACGTCTATCTGTTTGAATGGGTCAAGTCTGCTTTATCCGAAAGTAGGCGAAATGGGCCAGAGCCTCGTGGTAATTATGCTGTTCATCAGATATCTGCCCCTATAACGTTAGAGAGGGCTGAGTATGAAGTAGGGATAAAGAAGGCGGTGCTTGAGTCGGCTTTTCCTTGAGTTGAATAATAACAAGTAACTATCGAGTCAAAACGAGGTCTCTTAGTAAATTCAATTCTGGAGTAAAGACTAGGTTGCATTTATTGGACACCCGATCATCTCCTCTCTGACTTTTTGTCCGCGAGCTCCTTTTTAAAGACATGAAATGTGTTCTAAGGGTGAGTCGACATGACCCTGTTCAATGTGATTGATGTCTCAATTTGTTTAAATATGGATTCACTCGCTCCATATTGCTGTATATTTACACAGTAACTTAAGGGAGGAGTTATGTCTTTTAAAGATAAAGAGACACTGTCAACAGGAATTGAATTCATTGTTGAAGCCGTAGCGGTGAAGACGAATGGCCAAGATCATTCAGCGTTAGGCTTATATCTGATCAGCTTACTGCTAGAAGATCAAAAGATTGGCCTTGATTGTGATGAAAAAAGGACGGTAGTACCGCTTGGTAAATCGCGTACAACACATCTTGATTTGGGCTGGAAGTGCCCAACGTTTTAGATTTGGTTGTGTTAGTTGGCGCTTCATATAGCTGTGGGACAATTACTAAGGTACAGGATAGACAATTGATGGAAAAGTACAGGTAAGCACTCACAAGGGTCTTGGACCAGTTAAGGCTAAACAGTGTGTGATAAGCAGTATGGTTAGCTAATTGGGTGGACTTTGTAATGATAGTTATTCAACTCTTCACTTGCTTGGCACAACTCATATGTGAAATAAGGTTGGGTTGCTAAGCTCTTAGTGAATCTGTCTAATTCATTCGTATGTATAAACAGCGAAATGGGTGCAATCTGACGGTTTTCATTATCGAAGCAATGATCAATATGTGCTCTGTCGATATAAACAACGTCCATTTCCTGCTTAGGGGTCTCTTCAATAAGTTTTGTTTCTAATCCGCTCTTCTCAAAGCGTTCTAGCAAGGCATAAAGCTTATCAACGTCGTTTTTGCTCTCTATCGCTGAATATTGAGATAAAACGCTTTCTAAGTGTTTTTCAATTGAGCCAAACTTACTCTTCATCAAACAAACAGTTTTAAGCTTTTTCTTGATAAGGCTATATCGAGCTTGTTTGATTTTTGGCTTTAAGAAGTCAATGATGATCTTGTTTCGTTGCTCTTCTTTAACAAAGTGACTGGAAATTTTTACTTTGAAGTAAAGGTGAAGAAGAGTGTTTTCGAAGGTCGACTTAAGAAGTTGGTGGTATGAATGTTCTGACATTGTTCACATCGATTATTTTCTGGTGAGGGTATCTTATCACAAGAATAGCAAGGCTCTAAGGCCGAAACCAAAGTGACGCCATTTGCTGTTTGTGTGTTGTTGAGTGAGTTTCCTACTCATAAGAAGCATGACTTAAGAGTGATTCTTAACGCTCAATATCTCTGCGCTAAACCTGGCACCTTGAAAGTGATACGACAGTATCACTTTATTACTCTTATTTTGGAGTTACTCTTATGAAAGTCGAGCTCGTTACTTCCCTCAAGCGTCAAGCGTCCCAAATCCTAGCGGACTTACATGACACCAAAGAACCTGTGCTAATCACCGAACACGGTAAACCTTCTGCGTATTTGGTTGATGTGGACGACTATCATTTTATGCAAAACCGTTTGGTTATCCTTGAAGGGATCGCATGTGGTGAGCGCGCCATTTCACAAGGCAAGTCCTTGAGTCAGGATGAAGCTAAGGACAATATGTCAAAATGGCTGAAGTGATTTGGAGTGAGCCGCGTGATCGGACCTCAAGGATATCGCGAAATACATTGCCCTTGAATATCTGGTTGCGGCCAAGCAGATGATTCAAAATATTTTTGACAAAGTTGAACACCTCAATTACCGAGAAGTTGTGGTCAACCCTTGTCGTGTTTTTTGCAAGCAAGACGGGGACAAGGTGTACATCTTGTTTGTGATGCGCGCGGAGCAAGGTTTATGTTGATTTTTGTATGAGCAAACAGTCAAGCGTCTGTGCCACCTCTGATAAGCTGATGGTCTACATCCGTTAAGACTCGAGTATGGCGAAAAAAAAAAGGAACGCCAATCTAGGCGCCTCGCCAAACCAGTACTTTCATGGACGGAGGTTAAACTGATCACCAGCCGACGACATCGTATCGAGGGCGCATTAAGCTTCAGGGTGTCGACCATCTCTAGACAACAAGTCTTACCCGAATACGAGCGTATTTGGGAACAAACCATCGTCGAAGAAGCTTACCAACAAGCGATGGGCGAGTTATTAGATCAGGGCGATGTCGTGTTAAGAGTAGAAGACTCAATGGGCTTCTCATTCATTATGGGTATTTTCTTTTGGGAACACCTTTCTACAAACAGCCGCAATGAACAGTGGGATTTCACTTCCATGACTCTGCCCAGTGGGTGACTCAATCTTGTCGTGGCGTTCAACCAGTTGGCGCTGCTCATCACGCCAGTAGGTAAAACTTAGCCATTCTTTGGGTTTAAATTCGCGTCTTTCTGGTGTGAGTCAGATAGCTCCAAATATCGATGGCGCGTCGGGACTTGATGAATCCGATTCATGCTTAAACAGTGTCCCCCGTCGTAGTCACAATATTTTCAATTTCAGAACTGACTTTGATTCTAGTGTTGGGATTAACTTAACCAAGAAGTTTTGGTTGGTGAGGAGCCTAATAACTTGATTCATACGGATAGTGATCTCGCGGCTGGTGTCACTTTCTTTAGGATTTTTAGTGTCTTGACATCATCGACTGGTAACGGGGGAATAACTTTAAGTGTTGATAGAAAAAGTGTATTACATATGTAATACATTGACAGTGTGCTTTTTGTTTTTTATTGTGTATTACACATGTAATACATGAGGTGTTTATTATGAAAACTAAGATCATCAGCGCGGCGAACCAAAAAGGTGGCGTTGGAAAAACCACGACTCTTGTCAATTTAGGGGCTGAGCTTGCACGAAAACGAAAAGTGTTAGTTATTGACCTCGATCCTCAAGGGAACTGCTCTAAAACGTTAACCGGACAACGTGATTTTAAGTTTGAAGAGACGGTGGCTGCTTTGTTTGATAAGCCTAAAGTTGTGTCCATTGTCGATTTAATTCAACCTGCACAGATTAATGGGAACTCTATTGAAAACCTCTATGTCGTTCCCGCTGATGTTCAGTTGTCACGTGTCATCGAAACATCACTGACAAAGATTAATCGTGAACGAATTTTAGAAAAGCAATTAGCGAAGTTAGGTGACACCTATGATTTCATTCTTCTTGATACTCCACCAAACTTATCCCTAACGACTCTTAACGCAATCCAGGCTTCAGACCTTATCTTGATCCCTGTAGATTCAGGTGCATTTTCATTAGACGGCATTAGCTCTTTACTCGAAGCTGTCTATGAAATTAAGGAGGATGAAGGCAATTATCTGATCTTGAGGAACGAGGTCGACTCAAGAAACACTATTATTAATGAGTTCATTGATGAGGAATTGGAGGTAGTACAAGATAAATTGCTACCAGTATCTGTCCGTCGTTCTGAGCATGTTGGACAAGCTAATGCCGTTTCCTCTCCTGTGCGCTTTTATAAATCGGGCTCTCTTGTTAATAACGATTACCGAAAACTGGCTGCGTTTCTTTTGAATTTGATGTAATACATAGGTAATACATATGAGCAAGTTGAAAAAACGAGGAGCTATAACAGCTATCTCTACTGACAAGAACGAAGGTTCAAGTAAGTCGACTGGAATTACGACTGTCAAAAAGAAAGTGACGACATCTTATATGGTGCCTCCTCTGACTCTTAGAATGTCACTTACTGATAAAGAACGGATAACCGATTGGGTAGCAAATCTGCAAGAGCAGACAGAGAGAAATGTGTCTGCAGCGAAACTGTACCGAGCTTTGGCTTTATATCGAGACAAGATAGATGATGAAGAGCTCGTTGAGTTGATTAATAAAATGAATTGAATATGTATTACCTATGTAATACATATTTGCTTTTAAGGCTCTGTATCTATTTTAAGACATTTCATAGAGCCTTAGTTTGGACTTAACTTCTAGCACGGATGAACATGACACTTGAAGCGTCTTATTACCTGTTCTGGGCCTTCTCTCCTTGTAAAGACTAACACTTTAAACGTGTCTTTAATCATGACTCTTATCGTTGCCTTGGTTCCCCTGCAGCTAGGCCTTGTTTGAACCCCGTTATTGTCCTAAGAGTCATAGCGCCTTGTCGTTTCCTCCTCGTTGTTCTCTCTGTCTTCGAATAAGTTCGTGTAAGGGCTTGTTTTCTTATGCGCCGATTTTCTTTCACTCGCATCATTTTCGAGCATGCAGGCTGTTAACCGTTTCTCCCCACAACCTGCTTTACAAGGGAGGCTTCGCCGCTGCGCGCCCTTGCAAAGCAGAACGATGTTGAGAGAGCGGACAGCCAAGCGGCTCCGAAAAGTGATACTCAAACAGAAAGGAAACTCTCATGGTGCAACAAAACTCAACCCCAACTCTCTCTAATTCAAATTCATCGACCAGCGTTTCGCCGCTGGGGCACGAAAGCTCACCAAAAAATGATGTCTCTAGTCCTTTGGCGGTATTGAAGTTGCGCTCTCAAGTCAAAAAGTGTCGTGATGAGGCGAAAAGAAAGTCTGATTGGGTTTCCAAAATCCAGCGTTTGAAAATGTTCAGTCGTCGCCAGTCGCCAGAGCAGCAGGCTGATATCGCAGCGTTAAAAGACCAAGGGTTCGTTGAAGCTATCAAGCAGCAGTTTCCGCTATTGGGATCGCGTCGTTTTGCTTTCCATGAAATCCGTGACTTTTTCATCGAATTAAATGGTGCTGGCTTTGGTGAATGGTTTCTTCACGAGCGAGTGGATCACATCATTCTTTACACCACTTACGGTTCTGTGTTTCCCGCGTTGCGATTTGTGACAACGGGAGAGGGGACGTTTAAGTGCTCAGGGTTTTGTTTTGATGTGCGTTTTGGCGCTTAGGGGGTCACATGAAAGTGCGTTCTACAGTATCCGCTGACATATCCATGCACGTGATTTGGGTGAATTCGACCGACTTTGATTCCACCGTAAGGCCGTCAAGGTTCATGAAATTTTGGTGAATGAGTTTGGGTATACCAACGCCTTAATACTAGAGCAAGGCAACCGAGGCAAGGGGGTGAGTATCAGTGTGTGACCTGACTACCACCATTAAACAGATGCGAGAAGACTACGGCTACGCAAAGAAAGCAGAAAGGACGATAGGAACAACCTCTGAGCATCGCACGTCGGCTAAGGCTTTACTCTCTTGTCTGTATGACGACTAAAGTCGGCAGATGCGTGACGGCTCAAATACTCATCAGATCATCAATCTGTCTGAATTTTGTTTCGATATTCCAACAGTTTGCGGTATTCAAGCGGTTCGTGTTTTTAGACGAGCAACGCCCTGTTCGCTCTTGTCCTAAGTAGCCAAGGTTATCGAGTGGCGCAAGTCGACTAACCAGCAGGGCGCTCTCTTGGTGGGGAAGGGACATTTCTACCTGGGCGACGTACTTTGGGTTGAGATATTGGCTTAGGCTGTCCTTTTGGCTTGTTGTCGCGACTTCCTTTAAACCGTCCCATTTGAGAACCCTCACGCAAGGGAGGCTTCGCCGCTGCGCGCCCTTGCGCTGCAGAACCTGCAACTGGGTACGGACAGTCAGACGCTCACCAAGACCGAAAGGAAATACCATGTCAGCACTTGTTCAATACTCAAATGTTTCGTTATTCACATCAGAAGAAAAGGGCATCCTTGACCAGGCCGCAAGCATTCTCAAATCCAAACTGTTTATCTCAGAACAAACGCCATTAACCTCGCCTGAATTGGTGAAATCGTTCTGTCAAACGTCCTTGGCCGCTTGTGAGTCTGAAGTGTTTGGGATTATCTTCCTCGATAATCAACATCGAGTGTTGCGCACCAAAGAGATGTTCTACGGTACCGTTAATGCCGCTTCGGTCTATCCGCGTGAAGTCGTGAAAGCGTCGCTGGCCGCGAACGCGAGTGCGGTTATTCTCTATCATAACCACCCAAGTGGCGACGCCACCCCAAGTCAAGCTGACCGACGCATTACCCGTCAACTGACGGATGCGTTGGCATTGGTTGATATCCGAGTACTGGACCACTTTGTGGTTTCATTTGAGTGTGTGGTGTCTTTTTCTGAGCGAGGCTGGATTTAAAAAAGCGGCTTATGGCCGCTGATTGAAACAGGGTAGGAGACTACCCTTTAACACATTTTTGGACATAAACGTGTTATATCACTCGCTAAATTAGCGATAAACGGATTAATTGAGGTATGGAAAAAAGCCTTGAGAACCATTGTCCAGTAGAAACATAAACTCCCCCCAATATAATTGAATTTCGTCAGAGCTTATTTGTTAGGTGCGTTCTCAAACAATGCTATAGCTCATCGTACTTACAGATTTCAATTTGATCTTGGCTAATACCGCAACCAATAAGGGCTTGAGCATGCTCTGTTCTCTCTTCATCGGTATAACAGCAAACTTTCCATCGCGCACCTTCAGTACCATTAGCAATGCGGCGGAAGTATGGCAAGTCGATTGCGTTCAATGAATGGCCAATAATCACAACCTCTGTAACGTCCCCAAGCTCTTCAAAATAACTGCTATTCTGTTCTAAAACGTCATCAACTGGCTTTTTAAGTGCATGAAGGGGATACCTAGCAGCACTTTCAGCATCCGAAAACATCGAACGAGTGCTCTCTCCGTCTTCATCAACTTCTGGTATCTCTACAATATTTTCTCCATGACCAAAAATTAAATCATCGTTGGTCTCAGCACGCCCATGAATATGGAACACGCTTTCATCTTCAATGCCATAGATGAGTTGAAGGGTTGATGTGTAGTTAAAAGTGATAAAATGTGCATTTTCAGGAAACGTGATTTTCTCGCTCGCCCGAGTTACATCTATTTGGTTAACCCACCCAATGAAAGTTTCTTTCACCGTAGAAACATGTATATCGGTTTGCTCAGTAAGTTCATCTTCTAACCCATAAACAAAACTAGGCCTAAAGTCTTCTGCTTGAATATCGACTTCATTATGAAAATCAAAGAAGTCTTCCCAACAGAAAGCACCCAGCGCGTTCTCAAAGTCATGCCAAGGTTCATGATCATGTAAGTCGAAAGAGTAATAATTTTCTAGCTCATCTAGAGTACTTTGTGCGAACTCATAAAACTGACTGTAACTTGTTGGCAAATCGTGCCAAAGATCAAATCCATTACCAATTATATAAAGTGTTGTCATCTTTCTCATACCTCATAGCCCTAATGTCTTGTTATATGTATATGCTTTACAAGCCAAATGCTGTAAATACACTTTGCTGCTTATGATGCGGTAAAACAAAGTTGACGCCCAACGGTGATAGTGGTTTTTGATATTCGACAAGTATGTTGAAGGTATTAACGTAAACACTGCCAATTCGCTTTCTTTCATAGAAAGTATCATTGATAAATCGCGCATAGAAGCCCGCGATCAAGTCTGCCACTTGAACTCCTGAACTCAAGTTTGAGTTAACAAATTCAAGCCTAAAGTCACTATGAACATCTAGATCAGAATTAGGAATCGGTGGAGAGTTCTTTGAGATACTATTCTGAACTATATATTCTTTCGATTTTTCTAAAATAACATCGAAGTCCCGCTGTTCATCGTGCATCAAAACTATGTTCTCAACATTTCCCAAATGATACTTGTTCAAGCGACCAATAATGTTAAAAAATGAATGCACATGCGGCAGTATATTTATTTTTTTAGCTTTCGATTTTCTTTTACTTTTGTTTAATATATCAGGGATTGGTAGATAACTTTCAACAGCCTTTTCATCACCATACTCAAGACAAAAAGACTGAAACTCGTCTATTGAAGCAGCCAATAACCGACTGACATCTCGTTTTTCAAGCATGCTACAACTCGTGCTGTCAAAGTAAGCTTTTAACTCACTCAGGAAGTCAATGACCTTAACGCTTTGTCTTTGAAGACAAACTTTATTAAATAGTTCTAAGTATTTTAGTGGAAGCTCATGCCACATGTAGTCTGCTAAATGATTTCGGGCATATTGGTTGTGTCCATTCGTTTCATCTATTTCACCATAGAAAGGTATAATCAGGCTGCTGATTAAATTAGTAATTATGCAAAACTTCTTATCAACTAACTCTACAAATATAGGAACTCTGTTTCCAACAAGATATTTTGCAAGTTCAAGGAAAAACTCAGGCTTATAAGCATAAATTTCGGTTGATTTCAGTTCATTCTCAACTCCATATTTCAGTTTGAGATCAGACAATTTATCTGCAACGGCCTTTTCATCATCAACTCCAACACACGATAATGCGAACAAAGGTTGACCACCAAACTGCAATGAGAACTCTGGCTTAATCAAATCGCCAGTATTACCACTTTCATCCAAGTAATATCGATGCATATTTATTCCTCTAAGCACATAACGCTTTCTAGACGGAATACTTCCGCTTCTACATTCCGTCTATCTTGCTCGCTCTAAATAAGCAACTCAAATCATATATGTAAGCAATGTGACTTTTGTACATGTACCAAGGAAGAATCACGGAAATAGTCAGTCTCTTATCCCTGCACCGTGTTATTAGTTATGGTATGGCAAACTAACATTAACAGTGTATGAATGATTATTTACTCTAAGAAGGAAAGGGGGCAAAGATTACTTAGAGTAAATGAACTAAATTGATGTGTAGAAAGAAACCAACATGGTGCAGAATTTTTATCATGGTACTGTTTTGACTACCCTAAAGCTCGAATCAGGCAGCTTTATAGAAGAAAACTTACGGCCTTACTATTCGGATGTCCTTTATTCTCTTAAAACGTCTCAGGGGGAAGGGTACGTCTATGCGTTAATCGAGCACCAGAGTCGGCCAGATAAACACATGGCGTTCAGACTGATGCGTTACGCTATCGCTGCCATGCAACAACATATTGAAGCGGGTCATGAGCATTTACCCTTGGTGATCCCTTTGCAGTTTTACCATGGCCAAGTCTCGCCCTACCCATATGAGATGAATTGGTTAAAAGGTTTTGCTAACCCTAAGATGGCTAAGGCTCTCTATACTCAAGATTTTCCATTGGTCGATGTCACTGTTATCTCCGATGATGAGATAATGCAACATCGCCGTATCGCGTTACTTGAACTTGTACAAAAGCACGCTAGGCATCGCGATATCATGGATTTCCTTGAGCCTCTGGTCACATTGCTCTTCACCGATTACACTACAGATAAGCAAGTACAGTCATTGATGAGCTACCTACTCCAAGTGGGTGAAACAAGTAACCTAGAAGCGTTAATTACGTCACTGGTCTCATCAGTACCGAAACACGAGGAAACACTTATGACTATTGCAGAACAATTGCGCCAACAAGGCGAGCAACGTGGCCGCCAAGAAGCGCTCAAGGATATGGCGCGTAAGATGCTGCTTAATGGTCTAGATCAACAAACCATTATGGATGTCACGGGATTGAATACAGACGAACTCGCACAACTTTCTCATTAGCTGCTCAAGCATAAAGGGTTGTGTGGCAAAGTGGTGGTGTTGATAAAATCTGCCTGGAGATAAAGCTACATCGTCTATGGCTAACCGTTGGCTTCTAACTGGCATAGCCAGAGCTATAATTTTTGTTTGTAGTTTTGACATTTACTATCATTTCACCTATCTGAGCGTTGTAGTATTTCAAACTCGTTTTACCGCTCGTTAGCGCCTTTTCCGCTTCATTTATTGCTCCACTCTCTTCCCAAAGCATTACCTTCTTTCGAGGTGAGTTTCAGTGAGGGACAACCTTTCTTTTTTAGAGGCTCATGGCACAACAAAACTGACTTCCGCACTCATGGTTTCGGGTGTATCGACATGAACAGCCAAGTGCAGCTTTTGCCATGCTCTGCGTTTCTTTGCATCAAGCTTTTTCACTTTCCACTCTCCCTGACCAAAAAGATGGAGGCTAATTGAGTTAATGGCTAGACGGCGAATAGCCCTTTAGATTTATTGTGATATTTGACTTGAACCGCGTTCGAACACTTACCCTTGAAGATTGAGTACGGACGGTTCTTTTTCTAACGCCAATCAATCTATAAAGTACGTATTAAACTTAAATATTGGGCGTTCTCCCTTCGGTCGGCTCATTCCGTCGCTTCACTCCTCTCGCGATAACTTATGGCACTGTTATCGAGCAAGCTCGATGTGACATTAAGTTACTGCGAACAATCACCCAACGCCTCCGCTACTGCGTAGCTGCGCTTCGTCGTGCCTCCTTATTGCCTTTCACTGGCTTCAATTAAGTTCGAGTAAGGGCTTGTTTTCTTATGTGCCGATTTTCCTTTCGACTCGCATCACTGGATGGCGCTCGCAGACTGTTCACCATCCTCAATCAGAACCTTCTCTGCAAGGGTAAATAAACGCTTCGCGCCCCTGCAGAGAAGAACCCTGTTTGAGGTCTGGACAGCCAAGCGGCTCCATAAAAGTGATACTCAAACAAAAAGGAAACTCCTCATGGCACAACAAAACTCAACCCCAACTCTCTCTAAACCGATGTTCAGCGACCAGCGTTTCGCCGCTGGGCACGAAAGCTCACCAAAAAATGATATCTCCTGTCGGGTCGTTGAACGTGCAGTTCGTTCGACTGTTTCAGCGACGGTTTCAAAAGGACTTATCTGGGTGAATTCAATGGACTTTAATTCGAGCGTTCGAGCGGTCAAAGTGCATGAGATTTTACTTAAGGAGTTTGGTTATACCGACTCTTTGATCTTGGAGGAAAGCCAGAAAGGAAAAGGGGTGAGCATTAGCGTATGTGACAGAGTGACGACGGTAAAACAGATGCGAGAAGATTACGCCTACGCGAAAAAAGAAGAGAGAAACGTTGAAACGACCGCTAAGCATCAAGAAATAGCGAAAGACCTTCTGACTAGCTTGTATGGCCAATAACACGGACTGAGCGCCGCCCCTCACGACTTTAAATATTAAAAGGGATCTATTATGTCTGTACTTGCTAACTACTCTAATCACAGCCTTTTCTCTGTAGAAGAAAAAGATATCTTGCACCATGCCGCGAGCATTTTAAAATCTAAGTTGTTTGTGTCAGAGCAGACGCCCCTCAATTCCCCTGAATTGGTGAAGTCATTTTGTCAGACTTCACTCGCCTCCAATGAAAGCGAAGTGTTTGGGGTGATATTTCTTAATAGTCAGCATCGAGTTTTACGCACAAAAGAGATGTTTAACGGCACCATTGACGCCGCCTCCGTTTACCCGCGTGAAGTGGTCAAAGAGTCACTGGCCACAAATGCAAGCGCGGTCATTTTTTATCATAATCATCCCAGCGGTGATGCCACACCCAGTCAAGCCGATCGACGTATTACTCGACGACTGACCGACGCGTTAGCCTTGGTTGATATTCGAGTACTCGATCACTTCGTGGTGTCTTTTGAAGATGTGGTGTCATTTGCGGAGCGTGGTTGGATATAACCATTAGTTAGTGGAAAATGTCTCTCATTCACGCCTATTCTGGCGTGAATGACTTCGGTAACGTAATGCAGTAAACTAAAGACAACTAAATAAGGTTTCTATTATGTCTGAATCAAGCAAAGTTACATTAAGCGTTGAAGAGCTGATCAACCTAACCGCTCATGCTGCCACTCAAGAGCAGTTAAATGATACGCGGAAAGAACTCGATCAGAAGATCGAAGCGGTTCGTAATGAGCTGAAATCTGATATTCAAGGGGTACGGAATGAGGTCCTGGGGGTTCGTAATGAAGTGAGTTCCCTTAAAAACCTCATTATTGCTACTGCCTTTGCGATGATTGCGACGGTAGCCGGTGCCGCGTTTTGGGTTGGCAGTCATATCACCGCTTAATGTACAAATATGTTTTCTGAAATGCCTCTTATCCTAGAGGCATTTTTTTTACCTCGTGATTGCTGTGTACGCTTGGGTTTCTGCGCTAAAAGAGGTTGAGCCAAAGGCTCGACCGCAAGCGGTCGCCAATACCGCTCTCAGTACCACAGTACGCCCATTTGCTCTATGTTTAATTATATTGCTTTGTCATAGTGTCGTTTTGTTGATTCTTTCCTTATAGGGCTTGATAGGCGGCTTTTTTATTATGACGGTTTAAGGCTGATTTTAAGTGCTGCGTTGTGGTAACGGCTTGAGTTGGGCGTTACCCTTCGGGCAAGGCTTTTCGCTTGTATCTTTCATCTATGGCCTAAGAGTGGCATCACCCTGGTGAGTCACTGCGTGCCGCCCCAAAATGTGCCTCTCTACAGCCCCTATCTAAAAGGATATCGCTGCAATCCTGAACGCCTGCGCCTCGTCATTCTTCCTCGTTGCCGCTCGTCGTGCCTCCTCGTTGCCGCTCGTCGTGCCTCCTCGTTGCTCTCCCTGCCTTTGAATAAGTTCGAGTAAGGCTTGTTTTCTTATGCGCCGATTTCCTTTCACTCGCATCATTTACGGGCTCGCAGGCTGTTAACCGTCTCTCCCCACAACCTGCTTTGCAAGGGTAAATGAACGCTGCGCGCCCTTGCAAAGCAGAACGATGTTGAGAGAGCGGACAGCCAAGCGGCTCCGAAAAGTGATACTCAAACAAAAGGAAAATCCTCATGGCGCAACAAAATTCAAACCTAACTCTCTCTAATTCAAATTCAGTGACCAGCGTTTCGCCGCTGGAGCACGAAAGCTCACCCAAAAATGATATCTCTAAGCGTCTGCAACCAGTAGAGCCAAGTCGTGATGTTGCCCTATCAGGATCAACATCTGTGGAAAATATTGTCGTGATTGCCGCTCACGTAAAAGCAAGAGCCAGGCATTCCAGTGTTTGGCTAGAACTGACGGTTTTGTTCCCAGAAACAGAACTCAATAAGCCGTACTGGGGGCAAGGCATCGCGAGAGGTCATGTGATTACTGAAACAAATAAGGTAGGGCTGAATAGTCGTGCTGTAGTCATAGGATGGGTGACAAACAACCATCAATACATCGAAACATAAAAGAGTGGATCATCCCCTTAATTATAAAATGGAGACTTAAAAGATGAAATATCTCTCACACTATATTCAAGACAAACAAACTCAGGCTTTTAATGAGGCAGGGGCGTTCTTTGCTTTTTCTAATCAACAGTTCGATGATGAAAAAAAAGAGGGCGTGAAATATGCGGTGATAGGTATGGGTTTAATTTGCCCAGTTGATAATGCCAAGCAATTAATGACTCGTTTAGATTCTATCGCTCAAGAAGGGATCGCCGAAGATATCAAAGAGAACGGGAAAAAAGCGATCATTCGTCGTGAGTTATTTAATCATGAGTGTTTCTACACCAATGATATTTGTGACTGTGTGGAAAAGCTCGAAGGGTATGGCATCACTTACGATGAAATTCATGAAGTGTTTAATCATATTCGTAAAACGGAAGACGTTTATTAAGCGTGAAAATAAAGCGCCTTGATATTTGCTGTCTCAAATATCAAGGCATGTTCAATTACATCGGAGTTAGATTTAATGAACATTCTGAATGCTACACAAGATAGAGAAGAAACAAAAGCAAAATTTTATATGTGTACGGCTGTGCCGTTTTCGTTGGGTAAAGTGGTCTATACGCAAGGTATTGAGCAGTTATTAGATAATAATGTCGGTGCTAACTTGTCGATTTATTTGCAGCGTCACCAAAGTGGAGATTGGGGAGAGACTTGCATTGAAGATAAAATCACCAATGACGAAGCAACCAAAACAGGCGAGAGAGTGATATCGAATTATACGATTTGTAAACAGTCCGTTTGGATAATAACTAAACGTGACCGCAGTGTGACCACAATTTTATTACCTTGTGAATATTGATATCTCAATGGGATGGCATAAAATGAGAGTCCTATTATTAGGGCTCTTTTTTATGATGAAACCATTACTTTATCTTTCGCTGTTATCGCCGTGTTTCAGTTGGGCTTTTTGCTTTGATGAGGCAGGGCGATTTTATAATGTCGATCCACAGCTTTTAAAATCCATTGCAACGGTAGAGAGCAGCTTAAAGCCGAACGCGTACAATGAAAATAAAAATAGAGTCGGTGAGGTGGTTAGTCGTGACTTTGGATTGATGCAAATCAATTCCCATTGGTTTGATCGACTATCTGAATTTAATGTGAATGAAACAAACATCTATAATCCTTGCTTTAATGTTCATCTTGGCGCTTGGGTATTAAGTTCTAATTTTTCTAGTCATGGTTATAACTGGAACAGTGTCGGCGCGTATAATGCGGGTTTTTCCAAACGTACCGAGAACGCCAGAAAAATATACATCCAAAAAGTCCAATCGGTTTATTTTAAGATGAACGTTCAATAAAAGGACTTGCACCATAATGGTGCAATGCCTTTAGCTTTTCCTCTCGCTTTCTTCCTTCAATTTCCAGATCCCCCGCATCCCTCGTTCGTCAGATTCATTCGCCACCTGGTCGGCTTTTGTCTTTCGCTGTCAGTTTTTCCCGTCGCTTTGATTAAGGAACTCAGATCATTCGTTCTGAGTTGTTGGTTAGTTGAGTTGGTGACCACACCCTACGGCGCATTGAAATCAATGCAAATGGTTGTCTGTGAAAAACATAAAGATAATAAAAACAAAAAGTTAAAGATATAATAGTCGCTTAAAGTAACGTGGAAAAATTTTCAGAAATTACACTAATTAGCCGATTAAATTTCAATGGATAAATATATTTTTTCAATGATTATTAATTGATCCCTTATAGGTAAAGCGATGAGAGCGTTTTCAAGGTCCTTTAATTGGAAATCATTGAATGTTGATTGAGCCCTTTATTGACAATGCTTGAAGGGTCTTTTATAAAATTAATTGATTGAAATTTCATTTGAATAACAATGCTTTTAATTGGGATTGAGGAGGGCAATATGACACGTTCTTATCCGCTACAAAGTTCTTTACGTGGAAAGTTAGCGCAAGATTTTAAGACGTTTAGGGATAAGGAAGCATTAAGTGATGCAGAGGCCACACGCCAACTTTTGATGTTGGCACTGCGCATCAAACTCAATGACAGTGAGGATGATAGTCCATCGAACCGTGCGTTGATGGAAGAGATTTATCGTGTCGTTCGTGGCTCATCTGCGATCACTGATGTGGTTCATGGACAAACCTTTGATGGTGAAAAATTATTCCGACAACAAAAAGAATCCAAACCCTTTAGGCAACAGGTGAAATCTGATATCGATAATAAAGTCGATGAGTTTCTGGCAGGCAAAAAAAAAGGGTAGTCCATTGGACACCCCTTTTTCTACCGCTCTAACTCTCTATCTAGTTTATTATCTTGGTCATTGTTGTTGTCACGCTCCTGATTAAAATCAAACGTTTTTTGAGGGGAGGGTTCTTTGCTGTCGAAGTGTTCAAGCTCTTTATCTTTGATTTCTTTTGTGTGTTGATTAATATCAGTGTCCGGCTCGTTGGTTAATGAATCATGGTCTTGAGTGGGTGTGTCGAATTCCTCTTTTTGTTGATGCGTTTGTTGATGGTATTGTTCAATACCCTGTTTAATTTCCTCAAGCATATCGTCAGGTGAAACAAACTGAATATTTCTCCCTGAAAAGTTGGCCATGATTTTTTCAACGTTGTTGGGATTTAAATCAGTATTTCCTTGACTCAGTACAATCACAATGTTCTGTCTGATTTCATCGGTGGAGATATTCTGAATGTCATTCTTATGATTGACATTGATAATGTCGTATTGGCCTTGATGCGCTTGATTAATAATAAAAGCATTCTCGATTGAGGTACTGATGATGGTGGTGTGCAAATCACTGCCTTGATGGAATCGCGTTATTTGTTTGGATTTCGTGCCTAATATCCGTGGGTTGATGTCGAGTGCCGGATCTTTATTTCCTTGCCCGTCTAAATAAGTCACTTCAATCGCTTTTGTTTCTCCTTTTTTATCGTGAATGTTAGTTATCATTGCCGAGTGAAATGTCTGGTCCTCCGAGGAGTACACTGCTTGATGAAAATGAACATGGTCACTCTTAGGGTGTTCAATACCTAATTTATTGAGGTAAGTTTCGGCTAATGTGCCTGTGAGTGGCTGACTGGTTTGTATATATTCTTTCGCTCTCTCTTCAAATTGTGCCATGTGTTTTGGCGTAGTAGTCAGTAATTGTTCATGTTTAGGGTTGGCGGTGAGTTGGTATTTATTAGGATCATTAAGGATGTTGTGGGCTTCTTTCATTGCCTCCTTATAATTTATTTCCTTATGACTCATCATCAAATTGATTAATGAGCCTTTTTCACCGGTGGTATAGTCTTTAAAATACCCTCGATATTCCCCCGTTAATGACACTTTTAGAGCCGATTTACCGATACCAAAGGTTAAATAGTCACGGTCTGATTTAGATGGGTTCGGTTGTCCCAATAGGTTGATGGCTAAGCTTTCGGTGTATTTAGGGAGCGCTTGGTTGATGTGTTCTTTAAATTGGTTGTAGTCAAAATCTCCGTTTCTATTTTGATAACGTACGTCTTCATGAGGCAGAGCTTTGTCATTAAAGTAAGGGGTACTGTGTGGTGCAATGTTTTCGATGGTTTCAATGGCACTGTGTTTATTGACCTCTTTTGATAACCAGCTCTTCATCATCTGTTTTGGGTTATCGGTAAAAAGTTTGACATGAGTGCTCGCTCGGCTCAAATCGATGTAAGCGCGTCTTAAGTTCGTCAGTGCGCCTTTGCCTTTGAGAGTGGTAATGACGTACTGATACGTCGCTCCTTGCGCCATGTCCGCAGTTCTGGTGTAAGCGTAATCCCAATGCCCATCTTTGAGTTGGTTTGGATTGAGGTTTAACGTTTGCCCTTCTTTCGAAAGCGCGGTGATTTCTTCCTTGGTGGCACGGCTGATGGTGTATTCCACATTGGCTTTAATGCCTCGCGCTTTGTCGGTAAAGCGGGTCATGATTTTATCACCGGTTGAAAGCGGCTTTTCTGATTGAGCGAAGAGTGACGTGTATTTGTGGTCTTTGTTACGTGGCAAAAACGGTTTTGTCTTACCTGTATTCACGTCTTGAAGTGTCACCACTCCGTGCTCCGAATCAATGTGGGTAATGATGTCGTACTCTCCTTGCTTGGTGCTTAAAATGAGCCCTTTCTGATAAGGCATCATGGTGGCTAACTCTTCTTTGCTCTCACCTGTAGAGCGCAATCGGGTGGTGATGATGTTCTCTTGGCCTATCTCTTGTGTTTTCATCAGTCCGACACGAATGTGCTCAGTGATGTGGTCACGCTCATTATTCGTGTAAGCAATGATAAGCGTGTTTTCTCGCGTTTCGGGCGTACGGGCAAGGTAGTCCTGTGCTACAGCGTAAGGCAGCTTTTCGGTGGCAATAAGCTGTGCTTTGCTTTGGTCTTTCGCACTCTCATCGAGGGTGGAGATAATATGTTGCGTGCTACCGAGTGTATCAGGGCTTTGCTGAGAGAGTTTATCGAGGGCGCTGTGTGGCTGCTTATCCACAATGTTGTGTACGGCACCAAGCAGTATTTCATTCTTCTGACGAATGATGTCGGTCATAAAAGCCGTATCGATGAGTCCTTGTCTCATGCTCAATTCAAACGGTTTACCGGCATTAAGAGAAAGCAGCTGCTCTTTATCCCCAAGTAAGGTGGCTTTGGAGCCGCTTTGTAATACAAGGTCGGTGAGCTCTTTGGCTTGTTGGTTGCTGACCATGGAGCTTTCATCGAGGAAGAACAGCGTGTTTTTGTAGTCCTCTGGTAAGGTGATGCCACGTCTTAGGTCGGTCAGTAAGCTTTCCAGCGTTTGCGCTTGTATCCCTTTGCTTTCCAGTTCGCTGACGGCGGCGTGCGTTGGTGCAATACCTATGATTTGTGAAGGTGAGTGTTTACTGGCTTGGCTAGCGTGTTGAATCAATTCAATGTTGGATTCGAGTAGGGTGGATTTACCGGTGCCCGCTAAACCTTGCACGGCCACAAAACTGTCTTTGGTCGTTGAGATAAGGGTGATGCCGTCCTTTTGCCCTTGGGTAAGGCGAGGCTGTGCATCGAGATAATCTCTGACTTGTCTGTGGGTGGCAAACGGCTTGTGTTGATTTTTCCCTTGCTCAATGTTCCGCAAGATGTGCTTTTCGGTATCGAGCGCCGCTTGGGTGGTCCAGCGTGTGCCGTCGCTGTATTCGGCAGAGAGGGTGTCACTGCGCTTGGCGAGCTCTGTTTCAATTTGATCTTTGATTATCGGTTGATTGGCCTCTTCAAAAGCGTAACGGATCGCTTCGACGACTAACTCTTTTTGTGTAAACGCCGCTTCTTTTTCAGAAAGATGACTCAGGGCAAAGTTCAACGCTTTCTCTTGCAGTGGTGAATTTTGCTCTTTGTTTAAGAGAGTGAGGGCTTGCTGGATGTCGCTTTTGACGGTGATGGCGGTGGTGTCAGTCAGGTAGCGGTCGTTGACGCTTTGAGTGTGCATCACTCGCTCGATGGCAGAAAGCTTCACTTCGCTTTTCTCAAGCGCGGCCTGGGCTTTATCGGGGTTGTCGGTAAACACATCGATGCGCGCGCTTTTCTCGGTCAGATCATGGAAGAGCGCTTTGGAGAGCGTAAAGGTTTTGCCTGAAATAAGAGTGTGCGGCCTTGGTTCGATATGACTGGCGGAATGCACATAGTCGTATTTTAGTGGTGCGTCTTTCAGGGCTTCAGCGGGGATGGTTTTCGATTCGCCTTGCGTGTCCGTTAACGTCAGGGTTTCTTTAGATAACCCTGTGACCACGTAACGTTCATTGGCGTTCAACCCAGATGGAAAGTGCTTACTGGTGGTTATGAGGCGTTCACCTTGGTTAACTTGCAACGATTCAGGTTTAAAGACCTGCATGTTGAGGGCTTTGAATCCGGTGGAAGCGGGATCGAGGGTGTATTCTTGTCCATCGGTTTTGCTGAGTACATGGACTCGATTGTTTGTCTTATCCGATGTGGAAACCACTAACTCTTGAGGTTTTCCGTCTTCCCAATGGCGAAGGGTCATGCCCGGCTTGTAGTGTTGCGCTAACTCCTGTTGGGGTTTAGACAAATAATGAGGTTGCTGAGTCAACAAGGTGATGCCGCTGCGGGCAAGTTGACCCTGGTTCTGTAGAGAGGTCCGGATCGCGTCCGTCAATCGTCGTTGTTCAACGTGAGAAGTCGCCAGCACTTGTGTGTCTTCTTTGTTTGATAAGTAGGTATAAGCTCTGGCGAGGGTGCGCGTATCACTGTCGTGCAAGGCAACCTTACTGTCTATCTGTTTGCTGTCTACCCAAGAGTGCGAGACGACGTTGCCTTTGCGGTAAAGCTCGATGGCGTTATAGGCTTTAAAACCTTGGCGACTGGACGTGTTGTTCAGCAAGATGACTTTGCTCCCCGATCCCTTAGCTTTTGCGTTTAAAGCGATCAACTCATTCGCGCTCATTTTGTGGGCGCTGTCGACGAGAAGGACATCTTTGTTGGTCATTGGTAGGTCGGAGTGCAACAAACTATGGACAGAGTGACGATGCTCTTCTTGAAACCGGTGTTTTACCCAGGCTGCGACCGTATGACTTTCACGTTGGATGGTTTGGCTATGACGGTGTTTGTCTTTGGCGTTTTGTGACACTAAGTGGACACGTTTACCGACATGGTTGCCGACGTTCAATAGGTTTTGCGCGATTTGCTCACTGTTGCCAAACACATTGACCACATGAAACTGTTTGGTGGACTGGTAAATGTCCGCCACCTTTTGGCAGTTGCCTTGAGTGAGGGTCAGTTTATCTAACGTAGCGTCATTGACGGGAGTACGCATATGGTGCGTACGCCCTTTGCTGGCCGCCATTAACGCTTGTTCGGTTTTCAGCATGGTTTGAGTGGTGTATTGACCTTTCATGGAAAGGGGGAGAAGCGCCCCGTCTTTCACCCATTGGTCTGCGACCACTTTAAGGTCGATTGCATTGGCTTGTACGCCGCCCTTGGTAAACTCGGCCGCGGCTAATTCTATGATCTTTTGCAGTTTTAGTGCCGTGTTGTATTGCCCCAAGTGTTCAACGGCGCGACTAAACGCGTCTTTAGCGATTTGTTCAGGGTGATGCTCTTGTTGAGCGATGCCGAGGGCGTTTTTAACCAAGTCTTTGGGCTGATAGCCTTTGTTGCACACCGTTTGTTGCCAGCGAGTATTGAGCTCGGCCTCACTTTCGTAGGTTTTGGCTTTGCGAGTATCGAGTGCGGCTACATCTTTTGCCGCTTGCGTCCCCCCAAAATCTAAGGCTTGTTGGTCGAGCTGTTGTTTGCGAGTAGAAAACGTATCAAGGAGGATTTGAGGGAGGCCTTTGGCTTCAAATTGGCCGTTACCCAATCCTTGCATTTGATAACCCATTTGTTCGCTCTCTTTGGCAAGCTGACTCTGGTAAAGAGCGGTGTAGTACTTTTGGAAGTGGTAAATGCGCTCGCCTGTTCCATTGATGACGCCGCCTTTTTGTTTGAGAGAAGAGGCGAGTGTACGCAGTTGCCCTTCTTTGTCGCGCGTCATGTTTGCCGTCAAAGCGTGGGAATGGAGTTGTGGGTCGTTTTCACGACTGGTTTTATGGCGCACGACCGCAAAGGCCATGGATTCGGTATTGATGAACTCACGAGCGCCTTCGTCATTGATGTGCGTGGCTTGTGCTACGTCTTTTTCTAATTGCGAGAGCGCGAATTTGACCGCCGTGTTATGCGCATCGATTAAACGTGTGTCACCCCCGACGAGAGCAAGTACACTGACCGATTTTGGCGCAGAAAAGGTTAGGTCAAACCCCGATTTATGATCGTCGCGTTTGCCTTTGATGGTTTCATGGCCTAGGTGTCCAGATAAAACGGACTCTAACGTTTTTTGGTCAACCGGTTTACCGAGTAGGCCTGCTTCTTCGGCTAACTGACCATGCCAAAAGGTGTTTTCATTGGTACTGTTTTCTTTGAGGTAGTAGTTGTCGTTGCTGTCTTTTTCGAGAGAAATGTCAGGGGTCTCTTGGGTGTTTTCTTCGTTTAAGTAATACTTGGCGGCGCCAGAGGCGGATTTAAGAGGGCTAATGGACATCATAAGGTGTTCTCCTTTTTTTGGGGCGCAGCAAAGCCGCCACGTCAGCGGAATGCCGGTGAGTTGGGTGTGGTACGAATGGGTTAGCGGACGGCGTTGATGTGAATGAAAGGGTGGTAAAGGGTTTTTACAGGGGAGGGTAAGATTGTGTTCGGTCTCTAAATGTTCCTTGATGTTTCATTTCGTGTGGTTAATCGTACATCTCGCCCGTTTCTGCTTGTGTCATGGACGCCTCTTCGGTTTCTCGCTGTAGTGCATTTTGTGTGTTTTCAGCGAGCTGTTGGTTTTGGGCAGCGTTATTGGTCGGGTTTTCCTTTTTCGGTGCTTTGGCAAGGGTTTGTTTTTGATGGGTTCTGGTTTGCTGCTGCTCTTCTTCGTTTTCATAGGTACTTTGCTGAATGGCGAGTAATCGGTTTCTTTGGGTTTCATCGAGTTCATGCAAAGCAATTAACTCATGAAAAATCAAGGCTTGGTCGATACTCTCCATTGCTTTCCCGCCTGGTAGGTTGCGTTTGATGAAGGAGGGTTGGAGATTGCTCATGCGGTCGTACTTCAGTTGCAGCTTAGTGATGAGCATGGAGTTAGGGGTGCGTAAGTAACACTCTAAATCATCCAAACCTTGGATTTGGGCAGGAGAAACCACAGGACGCGTTTTGTTTTGGTGGCCAAGTGAGACACCGTCACGCAGTGCGTTCGCCCCGTAAGAAATATTTTCTCGTGAGATATCGATTTCTTGCTCACCAAGATCATCCGAGGAAATGGTGGCCATCGCTTTTGAAGGGGCGCGGAAGAAAAAGCGCGTGTTGAGCAAATCAAAAATGACTCTCGCCGCGTTGCGCCCGTAAGTGGTTTCTAATTGAGCGTAAGATTGCAAACCCAGTAAATAACATCCTCCAAATTTACGCACTTCAGAAATAATGTGCGTGAGTTCAGGCAGTTTATGTAACGTAGGCATTTCATCGATGATCACCCAAATTCGGCGGTCGTCATCGGGCTCCATTCCTAGAATGGCGTTGGAGGCAATCGCAAGCCACATCGAGATCAGTGGTCTGAGTGCGGTGTGTTGTCTTGCGTTACTCGATAGGAATAAAAATCCTTGCTGGGATTCATCTTGCACCCAATCTGTGATCGAAAATGGCGCCCGTTTATGGTGGCCTTGTGCGTCTTTTTCATCCAAACCATGTAAGTAACGTAATGACTTAATGTAAGTCGCTAGTACCGATTTGATGGAGATAGCTGTCTTCTCGATACTTTTCGAGACGAGGGAGCTAGCTTCGGTGTCTTTTAAGTGTTCACCTAGCGTGGAAAGCTCCGACGTTAAGATAATGTGCAGCAAATTTTCAATGGTACATTTGTGTTTGTCATCGATCATCATTTGATAGGTGGTTGCTGCGAAAATGGTTCGTGCGGAATCCACCCAAAACGGGTCGCCTTCGCCGTGTTGCGGAATAAGCGCGGCCGCGAGCGATTCAAAGTCAGGGGCTTCTTTGGCATCACTCCAAATATCCCATGCAGCGCAACGCTCATCGAAGGGATTTAAAATCACGTCTTTATGAGGGTCATAGAATTTACTGACAAAATCGCAGCCTTTATCGTAGATGATGGCTTTATCGCCTCGCGCCCGTATCCAGCGCAATAACTTGCGAATCGCAACGGATTTACCTGCGCCTGTGGTGCCGTCAATCATTAAGTGCTTGACCTCAAACCTATCAACAAAAAGCTTGTGACCATCGAGTGCAAAAGGAGAGAGTTTTTTCTTCTTTTTCAGCTCTGCGGTGACGGCTTTAGGCTCAGCCAATTGAAAGCCGCGAATGTGGTTATCTTCGCTTTGCTCTTGCCCTTTTCTCTTAAACCAGTGGTTGATAATCACAAACAGCACGGTGGAAGTGGCCACAGAGACCAGTAGGCCACTGAACAGGGCTTGCAGCAATTCTTGGTAGCACTGTGACAAGATGGGGTTTTGCAGTTGTTGGCCAAGGGTGCTGCTGTAGCGTTGATCTTCCCATTCGACCACTACGTTGCGCTTTAGGCTAAAACCTAATTTGTTGAAGAGCCAAAATAGACTGTAGTAGTAGGCACCGGTTAATGTGCTGGCCGAGGTGAGGAGGTAAGTAGTGATAAGCCCGAGCAAGGCCGCGAAGATATTGAGGTACTTGATTGTGGTTACGTTCACTTGCCACCACATTCGAATGTTATGGAAAGTGATTTGACCACCACGAGTCGTAGACATAGAAAAACTCCTTGTGAAGGAAAACAAAAAAGCGCCCACACTGAGTGAGGCGCTTTTGTTCGGTAGAATGAAATCAGGAATAAGGTGACAGGTTACAAAGGAGGTGTATTACGAGTGCCAAGGCTAAGGGACGACAGAATTGTTTGGTGCTCGCATTAAGATTGACCAGTTTCAAAACGTTTTTGGACATAAACAATTTAGACCTATAGCTCTAAATCGTTTATACAAGATTAGAAAAAGTATCTTGAAACCTTAAATGCTGGTATGTATTTTTCCCACGTAGTCCTATTAAGTTTCCAAATGGGCTCTCAACTTAGCACATTGAAAGCCCACCTTCGATATCCATTAGCCCACGATAAAGACACGCACCTAGTTCTTCAAAGTCAAACTTTTAACTAACCTTTCTTATATAGGAAGTCATTTAACTCTCTTTGTTTCTTATCCCAAGAATCAAGTCTCATTCCAGCCTGATTGGACCTAGTTGGTGAGCTTGATTTCGATTCGATTAATAGCGAACTAATTGTAGTTTCGATCAACACACCATACTCAAGTAGTTCTTCTTCAGTCATTTTTTGAAGTTCATGTACTTTATTCATTATTTACACACCTTTGGATATTAGATAAGAACACCTACATTCCCACACTGACACACTACGCCTAATACAAGGGGCGCCACGACCAACTTACAAAGCACACTTAACTCCGAACCAAAACCGCCGAGTGTAGAGCGTCACCTTTATGTTTTTGTTAGGTTTATCTACGCGTGCGTTCCGTTCTTTTCGCTATCTCAGGAACACTTTCCGAAGGGCTGACTATAGATTTAATAGATACGTTTTCATCTGATTCAAGTACTTTAGAAAAACAGTATTGAAGAGTTTTACCTGTTTTTCTGTGCATTTCTAAAGCTTCATCTATTTTTTCACCAGAAATACCACCATCAGGAGCCATTACCATTGACTGAATATGAACACTGCCATCGTCAGGATTTGATGCGGACATTGCACTCTCCATGTGACCATCAAAGTCTTTAGCGATATCATCCATTACCTCTTGCATACCTTCCCCAGCATATCCAAAGTTATGCTCAAAGCCTGAATCCTGATCATTCTCCAAAGTCAATTTAAGTTGGTCGTTATTTGAGAATTGTATGTGATAATCATTAAAATTAATAAACTGCCTGCCATCAATACGCATTTGAAAATGCCAATGAGGGAAGTCTGTTTTACTACCAGCATGACCTGCGAAATCATTATGAGAACAATCTAAAGTCCACTCAATATTTTTCCACTTAATTGTTACTTCAAATTTTTTACGATCCGAGCTTTCTTCTTTTAGGTTATTAATATTTTTTGCGCCAGATTCAGCAAAAGCCACCCACCTTAGATAGGCTGAAATCTGATAAAAATCGAATGCTTCACTTATTTTCTTAAAGTCTTTTTTCTTGAATTTGCAACGCCTTAACAGCCAATGTAAGCATGGTTTTTCAGTGCTAATACTAGAAAATGGATTACCACACATATAACACTTATCTTCATCATATGCGCTTTTGAAAGATTTATACTCAATATCATAAGCTTTCTGCTGCTCAGAAAAATGCTTCATGGACTCTTCTTCAGACATTGTTGATACATGCGTTTTAAATTTTTTTACTTCATTTTCAATATTCATAATTTCAACTTCATAAAGAACTAACCTGATAAACCTAACGCCCTTCTTGAACAGTTTGTTATGTTCTGGCGCTAACAATACCTTACAAACCATTGAATATTATCTAAATCATGCTATGGTTATGCAACTAATTTTAATGTTGAGTTTTGAACTTAATATAAACTAATTGAGAGAATCAGCATTCGTTGAAGACTTGACGAGCGGTATCTTGTCTCTGGTTGTATACGCAGGCGCAGTTTTAGGTTTAGCATGTACAGTTATGGGAGTTCCAGTTATGGACTTGAATACGATGATTGAATGGTGCGGATCAGGGGTACTGCGGGTAACCAAAGATTCAGTTATTGCTTGATATGATTCACAGATGTTCTCGAGATAGTCCCCGGGGTTCGAATCCCCAACCCGCACCATATAATAAAGCTAGTGGAGGTACTTTACCCACTGGCTTTTTTTGTATTGGAACATAACGAATGACATGGATTCCCCCTACCGAGGATCTGCCACACTTATGTGGTACTTAATTGCACCGGAGGCACCATGTCTGATTTTTCTTATTTCTGCGGTATCGACCTAGCTAAAAACCACTTTAGTCTTCATGCCGTAGACCAAAATGGTAAGGTCATACTTCATAAGTCGGTAACTCGCTCTAAACTACTGACTACAATAGCAAATATGCCACTCATGCGTATAGGCGTTGAAGCGTGTGGTGGTGCACATTATTGGGCAAGAACACTCAATAAACTTGGGCACGACGCCCGCATTATGGCCGTTAAATACTTAATTCCTTATCGAACTAAAGGAAAGAACGACCTTAATGATGCTGTTGCCATATGCGAAGCTGTTCAGCGTCCATCAACTCGCTTTGTACCCGTAAAATCCCCCGATCAACAAGCCATCTTATCGGTACATAGAATGAGAGAGCATTGGGTTCGTGAACGCACCGCGCTTATGAATCGCATGCGCGCCCTACTCTCTGAGTTCGGGTTAATCATTCCTGTTGGCCGCTCTTCATTAATGAAACACGTTCCCTTAATGCTTGAAGATGCAGAAAATGAACTGCCACATCTCGCAAGAACGGTGATTGCCGATGCTTATCACCACCTTGGAGAGTTGAATCAACGTATCGCCGATACTGAACAAGTCTTCGAGTCTTTTGCTAAGGTCAGCGCTAATGTTCAACGAGTGATGAAGGTTCGTGGCATTGGACCGCAAACCGCTACTGCGATACTTGCTTCGATAGGTAATGGTTCTCAATTTGATAAAAGCCGTGATTTCTCTGCTTGGCTAGGACTAGTACCAAAGCAATATTCGACGGGAGGAAAGCCTCGCTTAGGTCGGATAACCAAACACGGCGACAAATACTTGCGAACACTATTAGTTCACGGGGCGAGGACAGTCATTGCCAACCT
>NZ_JBFRTD010000029.1:0-67076 GCF_041473955.1 Vibrio sp. 10N.222.54.E6
GTGATTCGATGTAACGTTGTTTGTACTTTTTCTTTCATAAAGAAAGAATGGTGGCTACTGCGGGATTCGAACCTGCGACCCCATCATTATGAGTGATGTGCTCTAACCAACTGAGCTAAGTAGCCATCTGAGAGCGAAGTAATATAATATAATCTCGCTTCCAATGCCATTATCTTTTTAAAGATAATTACACTTTTAATAGTGGCTGGGCTACCTGGATTCGAACCAGGGAATGCTGGCATCAAAAGCCAGTGCCTTACCGCTTGGCGATAGCCCAACAGGATATCATTTAAGATATCTAAATAATGGTGCGGTCGGAGAGACTTGAACTCTCACACCTCTCGGCGCCAGAACCTAAATCTGGTGCGTCTACCAATTCCGCCACGACCGCTTTATTTCCTAAAAACTCTTTGTTGTCAAAAGACATACGTTTAATAACAAACAGAGTGCTTAGGAAATGGTGGCTACTGCGGGATTCGAACCTGCGACCCCATCATTATGAGTGATGTGCTCTAACCAACTGAGCTAAGTAGCCATTTCCAAATTGTTGCTCATTTCGAGACGTTGCCGCTTCGTTGTGAACGGGGCGCATTATGCGGAGTTGAGTGAAACCCGTCAACTTTTTTTTTGAATAAATCACGAATAAACATCTGTTCGGTTTCTTTTTAGTCAAAGAGGCGTATTTGTCAGCAAGAAATAGGTTCAAATGCCGATATATATAGGAAGTTAAGTTTTGGATAAGAAGCTCTTTAGAAAGAGCGAAAACGAAAAAGGCCAGTGAATTCACTGGCCTTTTATTAGATGTTTATCGGTAATTAAACGTTGAAACGGAAGTGAACAACATCACCGTCTTTAACGATGTATTCTTTGCCTTCAAGACGCCATTTACCTGCATCTTTTGCTCCGCTTTCACCGCCAAATTCGATGAAATGTTCGTAACCAACTACTTCTGCACGGATGAATCCTTTTTCGAAGTCGGTGTGGATCTTGCCTGCAGCTTGTGGCGCAGTCGCACCTACAGGGATCGTCCAAGCGCGAACTTCTTTAACACCTGCAGTGAAGTAAGTCTGAAGAGTAAGTAGTTCGTAACCAGAGCGGATCACTCGGTTAAGGCCTGGTTCTTCGATACCCATGTCTGCAAGGAACTCTTCACGATCTTCATCGTCAAGTTCAGAAAGCTCAGATTCGATTGCAGCACAAACAGCAACAACAACGTTGTTCTCTTTTTCTGCGTACTCACGAACTGCGTCTAGGTAAGGGTTGTTTTCAAAACCATCTTCAGCAACGTTTGCGATGTACATTGTTGGCTTAAGCGTTAGGAAGTTAAGGTAGTCGATCGCCGCTACTTCTTCTTTAGCAAGTTCAACAGTACGAGCCATACCACCTTCTGTCAGGATAGGTAGTAGCTTTTCAAGAACCGTAGTTTCGAATTTAGCGTCTTTATCGCCGCCTTTTGCTTTTTTAGCATTGCGGAATATTGCACGTTCACAGCTATCTAGATCGGCAAGAGCAAGCTCAAGGTTGATCACTTCGATATCTTCGATAGGTGATACTTTGCCTGAAACGTGAACGATGTTTTCGTTTTCAAAGCAGCGTACAACGTGACCGATAGCATCAGTTTCGCGGATGTTAGCTAGGAACTTGTTACCTAGACCTTCGCCTTTAGATGCGCCAGCAACTAGGCCTGCGATATCTACGAATTCCATTGTCGTTGGAAGGATCTTCTGTGGATTAACAATTTTTGCTAATGCATCTAAGCGTAGATCTGGAACCGGAACGATACCTGTGTTTGGTTCGATCGTACAAAATGGAAAGTTTGCTGCTTCGATGCCTGCTTTAGTCAGTGCGTTAAACAGAGTTGACTTACCAACGTTTGGTAGACCAACGATGCCACATTTAAAACCCATGATATAAACCTTATTCTGCTTTGAACGTATGTAAGCGATTTTGTGCTTTTGGTAGGCCATCTTTCAATAAGATGTCTAGGCTACGAACCGATTCGTCAACGACAGCCTCGATACACTCTTGCTCTTTCGCAGGAGCTTTGCCTAATACATAACCTGCAACTTTATCTTTGTGTCCTGGATGGCCAATGCCTAATCTAAGACGATAGAATTCTTTATTGTTACCCTGCTTGCTGATGATGTCTTTCAGACCATTATGTCCACCATGACCACCACCTTTTTTAAACTTACCAATACCTGGAGGGAGGTCTAACTCATCGTGAGCGACCATGATCTCTTCTGGTTTAATTTGGTAGAACTTTGCCAGTGCTGCAACTGCTTTGCCGGATAAGTTCATAAAAGTCGTTGGGATCAGCAAACGAAGATCTTCACCATGAACCATGATACGACCCGTTAGGCCAAAGAACTTTGGTTCGTTCTTCAGTGTCACGTTGTGTACACGTGCTAATTCTTCAACTACCCAAGCACCCGCATTGTGGCGAGTTTTGGCGTATTCTGGACCTGGATTAGCCAGTCCAACGAGAAGTTTTATTTGTTGGCTCAAGGTATGGATCTCTCTTGGGATTTCAAAAAGCGCCGTATGATATCACAGTTTATGAAAAAGGTGCGAGCTAGCTGATAGCAACTCAATGATTCAAAACTGTGGTCAAATTCACTTTGTGGTCGTTATACCAATCGTAGTAAATAACTGGTCACCCTAGCTGGTTAAAATGCTCGATAACTGCGTTATAATTTTTGATTGTAGAATAACTACTTATCAAAAAATTACGCCTTGTTCTCAAGCTTTTTTCCTGCGCTATTTCTGAACACTTACTTACTGTGATTGGTATTAGATATAAAAAAAGCACTTCATTGAATGAAGTGCTTAATATCTTTTTCAGATTGTTCTGCTAAAGCAAAGCTATAGAACTTTGATTAGTTGAACATCGCAGAGATAGACTCTTCGTTGCTGATACGACGAATCGCTTCAGCAAGCATGCGAGAAAGGCTTAGTTCAGTTACTTTACCTGTCGCGGCCATTTCTGGAGAAAGCTTGATTGAATCGGTAACAATAACTTGGTCTAGAACTGAATTGCGGATGTTTTCTGCAGCAGTACCAGAGAATACAGCGTGAGTTGCGTAAGCGAATACACGCTTAGCACCGCGCTCTTTAAGCGCTTCAGCTGCTTTACATAGTGTGCCACCCGTATCGATCATGTCATCAACGATAACACAGTCACGGCCTTCAACATCACCGATTAGGTTCATTACTTCAGAAACGTTAGCACGTGGACGACGCTTATCAACGATAGCGATGTCAACATCACCTAGCGCTTTAGCCGTTGCACGAGCACGTACAACACCACCAAGGTCTGGAGAAACCACAACTGGGTTTTCTAGGCCACGGTTAGCCATGTCTTCTAGAAGAACTGGAGTGCCGAAAATGTTATCAACAGGTACATCGAAGAAGCCTTGGATTTGCTCTGCGTGTAGGTCGATAGTCAAAACGCGGTCAACACCAACGTTAGAAAGGAAATCTGCAACAACTTTTGCAGTAATAGGCACACGAGCAGAACGTACACGACGATCTTGACGGGCATAACCGAAGTAAGGGATTACAGCAGTAATACGGCCAGCAGAAGCACGGCGCATTGCGTCAATCATTACCACCAATTCCATAAGGTTGTCATTGGTTGGTGCACAAGTTGATTGAATCAGGAATACATCGCTACCACGAACGTTTTCATTGATTTGTACAGCGACTTCGCCATCAGAAAAACGGTCTACAGTAGCATCTCCAAGAGAGATGTATAGACGATCAGCAATACGTTGGGCTAGTTCAGGTGTTGCGTTACCAGCAAATAGCTTCATATCAGGCACGGTGGAAACCTCGGGTTGCGTCCAGTTTTAAATAGATTGTGGGTGGGCTGATTGGTATTCAGCCAAAGTTTCTTTTAAAGGCGAAATGTTTCGTCCTCTCGCGACAAACGCGGAAACTGTGTCAGGCAGTTGCTCTAGCACTGATTCGGCTTCTTTTTTGCTGCTAAATTCAGCAAAAACGCATGAACCCGTACCAGTCAATCTCGACGGCGCGTATTGTAGCAGCCATGAAAGTTGCTTATCAACCTCTGGGTACAGCATTCGCACAATTTTTTCGCAATCGTTTACGTATTCTTGCTCTAGAAGCGTTGATAGTGCTCGCTTCGGCGTATTTCGAGTTAATTCTGAATGTGTGAATATGTCTACAGTTGCTATGCTCACTTGAGGTTTAACAACGAGATACCATTTTTCATCCGGATTGGCGGGTTGCAGTTGTTCTCCAACCCCTTCAGCAAAGGCGGCATGGCCTTTAACGAAGACAGGAACGTCTGCACCAAGCTTCAAACCGATCTCTGCTAGCTGATTATCAGAAAGGTTGAGTTGCCATAAATGGTTGAGAGCGACTAACACGGTCGCAGCATTTGAAGAACCTCCACCAATGCCACCTCCCATAGGAAGCACTTTCTTTAACTCAATATCCGCACCGAAAGTCGTCGATGTGTATTGTTGAAGGGCAGTTGCGGCTTTCCAAATCAGGTTATCTTCTGTCGCAACACCTGGAATTTCAGGTGTGATGGTTATCGAGCTTGTTTCTCGGTTTGCGGTAACCGTAAGTTCATCGCCAAAGTCGACAAACTGAAATAGGGTCTGAAGTTCGTGATAGCCATTGTCGCGTTGGCCAGTGATATAGAGAAATAAATTCAGCTTAGCTGGCGAAGGCCAGTGCGTTGGCGTTGTTATCATTTTTTCAGTGTCCACTTCGAAACTACAATGTTGATTTTGTTCTCGTCTTGATTGAATGACAATCGAGTAGGGAGGGGAATTGTCTCTACCTTTGCGTTGTCTTCATCTGATAGTTGCTTACTCGGCATCTCTGTATTGTGATAGTTAGCAAAATTCAGGGTCCACAGTTGACTGCTGACTTGTTTAGACAGAGATTCAAGCGTGTTAGTGCTGTTGAGTTGGTAGCTGTCTGCTTGGTCGGGAATGCCAAGGAACCATTGTGGTAGGTGATCAATGGGGATCTGCAATCCAGTAAGTTGCTCTACCAATACAGATGCACTTGCATGGGTGAATACTTGATCATCGTAAGTCACGACTTTTGCACCCAAACTGTCGATTGTAAGGTTCAAAGCGGTTTGACCAAGGAAAGTGGTCAGTCTTAATTGGCTTTGATTTGGGGAGTGCTTCCATATGAAGTTTAGGCTTTGGCGTTGCTCTGGAGAAATGTAAGCGAGCTTGCCTGAAGCTTGATAGTTTTCTATCTGTAAAAGCCTGTTTTGGTGACTTTGCCACTCAACGCTGGTCGGTTGTTCTGGGATAGACGAGCAACCCACCATAATGATGGTCAAAAAAATAAGAGACGTGATTTTTCGAAGCTTGCTCATATTTGCTCACAACTTGTTCAAATTTATCTAAAAAACGTCTCAACTATAGCATTGAATTCACGAACTCAGGAAAACAAATCCCGCTTGCTCTTTAAATAGAGCCATGCATCAAGTAAAATTCGCCCCTTGTTTCCATTCCCTGATCGAGAACTTCTGATACATGTCTTTGCTTGCCGTAGGTATCAATCACAATACAGCGTCGGTTGAATTGCGAGAAAAAGTCGCTTTTGGTCCAGATAAATTATCTGAGGCACTTAAGCAACTTAACGCAAATGCACACGTAAATGGAAGTGTCATACTTTCTACCTGTAATCGAACTGAAGTGTATTGTGACGTCAAAGGCGTGGCAAAAAACAAGTTGATCGATTGGCTGTCTGTATTTCATCAAGTTAGCCCTGAAGAATTAAAACCGAGCATCTACATCCATGAAGAACAAGCCGCGATTAAGCACTTAATGCGCGTTGCCTGTGGTTTGGACTCTCTGGTGTTGGGTGAACCACAGATTTTAGGTCAGGTGAAGCAAGCTTATACAGACTCTCGAGATAACAAATCTGTTGATGCTTCAATGGAAAAACTGTTTCAGAAATCATTTTCTGTCGCTAAGCGTGTTCGAACTGAAACTGAAATTGGCGGAAGCGCGGTTTCCGTTGCTTACGCAGCTTGCACATTAGCCAAACACATCTTTGAGTCGATTGCTGAATCAACGGTGTTACTGGTAGGTGCGGGTGAGACGATTGAATTGGTGGCAAAACACCTTTCAGCGAATGGTTGCACCAAGATGATTGTGGCCAACCGAACTCGTGAGCGTGCTTTAGGGCTAGCTGAAGAGTTTGGTGCTAAAGTGATTAGCCTCAATGAAATCCCCGATCACCTGCATCGAGCGGATATCGTGATCAGCTCAACCGCTAGTCCACTGCCTATTATTGGGAAGGGCATGGTTGAGACCGCACTTAAGACAAGAAAACATCAACCGATGTTGTTGGTTGATATTGCAGTTCCCCGAGACGTTGAGTCTCAGGTAGGCGATCTGAATGATGCTTACCTGTATTCCGTTGATGATCTGCAGTCGATTGTTGATGGCAACATTGAACAACGTAAAGTGGAAGCGATCCAAGCGGAAGCGATCGTTAGTGAAGAAAGTGCAGCATTCATGAGTTGGATGCGTTCACTGCAAGCGGTAGACAGTATTCGTGACTATCGAAAATCGGCCAATGAAATCCGAGAAGAATTATTAAGTAAGAGTTTACAATCACTTGCCGCTGGCGGTGACCCTGAAAAAGTTTTACTTGAGCTAAGTAACAAGCTCACAAACAAATTGATCCATGCTCCAACGCGTGCACTCCAAAGTGCAGCAGAGCAAGGAGAACCTGCAAAATTAACGGTCATTAGACAGAGTTTGGGCTTAGAAAACCCTCAATAATATTCGACCTCCAACAGAATAAGACATTATGAAAGCCTCGATTCTAATAAAGCTTGAAACACTTGTTGAACGCTATGAAGAAGTTCAACATCTACTTGGTGATCCCGATGTACTTGGGAATCAAGATAAATTCCGTGCCTTGTCAAAAGAGTATTCTCAATTAGAAGAGGTGACGGGGTGCTTTAAATCATACCAGCAAGCTCAAGAAGATTTAGAAGCTGCTGAAGAGATGGCAAATGAAGACGACGCAGAAATGCGTGAAATGGCTCAAGAAGAAATCAAAGATGCGAAAGCGAACATTGAACGTCTGACTGATGAGCTGCAAATTCTTCTGATTCCAAAAGATCCAAACGATGAGCGTAACTGCTTCTTAGAGATTCGTGCCGGCGCAGGTGGTGATGAAGCGGGGATCTTTGCAGGTAACCTTTTCCGTATGTACTCTAAGTTTGCCGAGAAAAAAGGCTGGCGCGTCGAAGTGATGAGCAGCAATGTTTCAGAGCAGGGCGGCTTTAAAGAGATGATCGCTAAAATCAGTGGCGACGCTGTTTACGGCACAATGAAGTTCGAGTCTGGCGGTCACCGTGTACAACGTGTACCGGAGACGGAATCTCAAGGTCGTGTTCATACATCAGCATGTACTGTTGCGGTTATGCCTGAGATTCCAGAAGCGGATCTGCCAGAGATCAAAGCTGGCGACCTTAAGATTGATACTTTCCGTGCATCTGGCGCGGGTGGTCAGCACGTTAACACCACGGATTCAGCAATCCGTATTACTCACTTACCTACAGGTACAGTAGTAGAGTGTCAAGACGAGCGTTCTCAGCATAAAAACAAAGCGAAAGCGATGGCTGTTCTTGCGGCTCGTATCGTTCAAGCTGAAGAAGAGCGTCGTGCTGCCGCGATTTCAGATACACGTCGTAACCTATTAGGTTCTGGTGACCGTAGTGACCGTATTCGTACGTACAACTACCCTCAAGGCCGTGTTTCTGATCACCGCATCAACTTAACTATCTACCGCCTGAACGAAGTTCTGGAAGGTGATATGCAAAGCCTGCTTGATCCTGTTCTACAAGAGCACCAAGCCGATCAACTAGCTGCACTTGCTGAGCACAACTAATTACTATGCAGTCAGCATATACGGTTGAAAGTGCTTTAAAGTCAGCAATCGTACAGCTTCAAGAGGGCGATAACACATCGCCCTCGATTGATGCTGCGGTACTGCTTTGTCACGCCTTAGATAAACCTAGATCTTACCTACTGACTTGGCCTGAGAAGCATCTCACTTCAGAACAAGAATCCGAATTCCATACCCTTCTAAAACGTCGCTTAACCGGTGAGCCTGTGGCTTATATTGTTGGTGAACGTGAGTTTTGGTCGCTGCCGTTAAAAGTCTCTCCTTCTACTTTAATCCCGCGTCCAGATACGGAACGTTTGGTTGAAGTGGCGTTAGACAAAACGTATGGCAAGCAAGGTGCGATTCTCGATTTAGGAACTGGTACAGGTGCGATTGCTTTGGCATTGGCCTCTGAGATGCCGAACCGACCAGTGACGGGGATTGATCTTCGTCCGGAAGCGCAGCAACTTGCGACAGAAAACGCTCAGCGATTAAATATCACCAACGCCACCTTTTTACACGGCAGTTGGTTTGAGCCTTTGAACCTAGCCAACTCTGAAAAAGAAGCGGTGAAGTTCTCGTTGATTGTCTCTAACCCACCTTACATAGAGAAGAATGCCCCTCATTTATCTCAAGGTGATGTGCGTTTTGAACCGATCACAGCGTTAGTTGCTGAAGAGAAAGGTTTAGCAGATATTCGATACATTTCTGAAAACGCACGAAGCTTTTTAGAAAACGAAGGTTGGTTAGCGTTTGAACACGGTTACGACCAAGGTTTAGCTGTACGTGAGATTATGCAGGCGCTCGGATATCTCGATGTTGTGACAGAGAAAGATTACGGTGGTAATGACCGAGTGACATTGGGTCGTTACTGTTCATAGGCTGCTGTTAATCATCTTGTGAGCAATAGATGATGAACTTGCTAAATTGATACCTTTAACTCGAAAATACACTTAACTTGATAATGCATTTAACGCAGAAATACAGAGCATTAACGGGTATTGTGTGGCTCGTGTTAACGAAAGACATATAAAAATATAAAGGAATACCATGTACGAAGGTTTAAAACATTTTCACCTATTAACGATTGCTATAAGCGCACTGCTTCTTTCGATTCGTTTCGCTCTTATGATGGCTAACTCACCGAAGCTTAAGCATCCTTTCTTACAGCGTTTCCCTCATATCAATGACTCATTGCTGTTGCTTTCGGGTATTGGTTTGATTTTTATCACTGGCTTTATTCCATTTACACCAGCAGCACCCTGGTTAACCGAAAAACTAACCTGTGTTATGGCTTACATCGCACTGGGCTTCTTTGCGCTTAAGCTAGGTAAAAACAAGCTACTGAGAGTGTTCTCTTTCTTTGGTGCGCTTGGCTGGTTAGCGATGGCAGGTAAAATTGCAATGACGAAGACACCAACATTTTTCGGTTAATTATCTCCTTATTTCGGTTAACTACCTATGTACGAATTTTTTGATGAAGACTTTGACCAGCTAGAGTTAGCTGAAGGTGCATTGATCTTAAATAAAGCGATTAACCCAGAAACTCAAGACAGTTGGGCAGAACAAGAGTTGGCGAGATTGTTAAAAGACGCCGAGTTTGCTTTGGTTAACGAAACGGATGAACAGCAGAAGTTTGAATCCTTTATTCGACTATTCTTTTATGAGTGGGGTTTTGCTGGGGATAAAGATGCGTATTTTTCTTCGGAAAACGCATTTATCGATAAAGTACTTGAGAGAAAAAAAGGCATTCCAGTGAGTCTTGGTGCGATCTTTCTTTATCTAGGTCGCAAGTTAGGCTTCCCTGTTGAAGGCGTGTCTTTCCCAACTCAATTCTTACTTAAAGTGAGTTGGTTCGGGCAAGCTGCTGTATACATTAACCCGTACAACGGCGAGTACGTTGGCGTGCAAACTTTACGAGCATGGCTTATTGGGCATGATGGCCCACTAGCTAAGGTAAAAGCTGAACACTTAGAAGTTGCTGACCACCCAACGATTATTGGTAAGTGGCTAGCGTTACTTAAGAGTGCATTGCTTCGAGAAGAGCGTTATACGCTTGCATTGAAGTGTACCGACCTTGCGTTAACGTTTGTGCCGGATGATCCGTATGAAATCCGCGACCGCGGCTTTATTTATCAGCAGCTAGACTGTCATCAGGTCGCTGCTACGGATTATCAATATTTTATCGACCAATGCCCAGATGACCCTGCATCTGAGCTACTAAAATCTCAAGTGAACGTCATGAACGAAAAGATAGTGGTTGTTCACTAATTAATAATTATTTAGAGAGAATATGATGGAACAGAAAACAGTTCACATTGGCAATATGCCAATTGCTAATGACAAGCCATTTACGCTATTTGCAGGTATGAACGTTCTTGAATCTCGCGATCTAGCTATGCAGATCTGTGAGCACTACGTGAAAGTAACAGAGAAGTTGGGTATCCCTTATGTATTTAAGGCGTCTTTCGACAAAGCAAACCGTAGCTCAGTTCACTCATACCGTGGTCCTGGCATGGAAGAAGGTCTTAAAATTTTCCAAGAGCTGAAAGATACCTTTGGCGTGAAGATCATCACTGATATTCACACTGAAGCGCAAGCTCAGCCTGTTGCTGATGTGGTTGATGTAATCCAGCTTCCAGCGTTCCTTGCTCGTCAAACTGATCTTGTTGAAGCAATGGCTAAGACTGGCGCGGTTATCAATGTGAAGAAGCCTCAGTTCATGAGCCCAGATCAAGTGGGTAATATCGTTGATAAGTTTGCTGAGTGTGGCAACGAGAACATCATTCTTTGTGAACGCGGTTCTTGCATGGGTTATGACAACTTAGTAGTTGATATGCTTGGTTTTGGTGTGATGAAGAAATCATCAAACGGTAGCCCAATCATCTTTGATGTGACTCACGCGCTTCAAATGCGTGATCCATCAGGTGCTGCATCTGGCGGTCGTCGTGAGCAAACGGTTGAACTAGCTAAAGCGGGCATTGCGACGGGTATTGCTGGTCTATTTCTTGAGGCTCACCCTAACCCGGATCAAGCTCGTTGTGATGGCCCATCAGCTCTACCGCTAGATAAGCTAGAACCGTTCTTGAAGCAGATGAAAGCACTTGATGACCTTATCAAAGGCTTCGAGCACATCGAAATCAAATAGTTTTATCTGATGTTAAGTCACTAGTATTAACTAGAGAGTGTTAACTCGTTATTTGATTGTAATAGACAAACGCCCAACTCTTAGAGTTGGGCGTTTTTTAATGGAACATCCGTTTAGTTCACCGAAGCCTCGGCCTATTTGGGCTATGACTAAGCTGTCTGTCTGGCTGTTCACGAACTTGTTTTGCAGTGCGTCAATCCACGATAGGCGATTAACCCCTTGTTAACAGAGCCTCTGATTCCCTAAGAAAGCGGTATAGGTGTGTGAGGTCTGTCCTGTTTGTAGTGAATTGCTGACATTCATCACACTTTATAAGTAAACGATTGCCTGTGATGCAGGGGAAGTTTGAGTGTAATCTCATAATTTTGTTACACTTAACTGTTGATTCATGCGTGACCAATTCGACATAAATATGAAATCATCGTGTTACATTTAGAATGTTAATTTAAGATTAGTCATGTTGAAGTCTTATTGTTCGAACTCCAGACAAGGAGTCGCAATGGATTATAGAAAGCAGTGGATTCCCCTAAAAAGTTCAAAGGTATGACAATGAAGCAACGCCTTATTCTAAAGACAGCACTAAGTGCTGCAATCCTAGCTACTTTGGCTGGATGTGCGTCTCAATCAGCTCATGATTGGAACCAAGACGAAACTTATAAGCTAACTATCCTGCATACGAACGACAACCATGGTCGTTTTTGGCAGAACAAATACGGCGAATACGGCATGTCTGCACGTAAAACGCTTGTTGACCAACTTCGTGCAGAAGTTGAAGCAGAAGGCGGTAGCGTGTTGCTTCTATCTGGCGGTGACATCAACACTGGTGTACCAGAGTCAGACCTTCAGGATGCAGAACCTGATTTTAAAGGTATGAATAAAATTGGTTACGATGCAATGGCATTAGGTAACCACGAGTTCGATAACTCACTAGACGTACTGCAAAAACAGATCGACTGGGCAAACTTCCCAATGCTATCTGCAAACATCTACGACAAAGCGACAGGCGAGCGTAAATTCCAAGCTTACGAGATGTTTGAAAAGCAAGGTATCAAAATTGCTGTTATCGGTCTAACGACTGAAGATACTGCGAAAATTGGTAACCCAGAATTTATTGCTGGTATCGATTTCCGTGACCCTAAAGAAGAAGCGAAGAAACTGATCGCTGAACTTAAAGAAACAGAAAAACCCGATCTTATCTTCGCTGTGACTCACATGGGTCACTACGAAAATGGTCAGCGTGGTGTTAATGCTCCGGGTGATGTAGCACTAGCTCGTTACCTAAATGAAGGCGATCTAGATATGATCGTTGGTGGTCACTCTCAAGAGCCTGTATGTATGGAAGGCCCTAACGTTGCGAAGCAAAACTTCAAGCCGGGTGATGAGTGTAAACCAGACGTTCAAAACGGTACTTACATCGTTCAAGCTCACGAGTGGGGCAAGTACGTAGGCCGTGCTGATTACGAATTCCGTAATGGCGAACTAGAGATGGTGAGCTACGACTTGGTTCCCGTTAACCTTAAGAAGAAAGTTAAGATTGACGGCAAGAAGCAACGCGTTCTTATTCAAGATGAAATCGCACAAGATCCAGAGCTGCTTGAATTCCTACGTCCTTTCCAAGAACAGGGCCAAGCTCAGTTAGAAGTTCAAATCGCTGAGACAAATGGCAAGCTTGAAGGTGACCGTAACGTAGTTCGCTTCCAACAAACTAACCTGGGTCGTTTGATTGCGACTTCTCACATGGAGCGTGCAAAAGCAGACTTCGCTGTGATGAACTCTGGTGGCGTTCGTGACTCAATTGAAGCCGGCGATGTGACGTACAAAGATGTACTAACAGTACAGCCTTTTGCAAACATCCTGACTTACACTGATATGACTGGTAAAGAAGTTCTAGATTACCTAAACGTAGTGGCGACTAAACCTGTTGATTCAGGTGCTTATGCACAGTTTGCAGGTATTTCTATGACTGTCGCTGACGGTGAAGTATCGAATGTCTTCATCGGTGGCAAGCAGCTTCGTTTAGATGAAACATACCGCTTTACGGTACCAAGCTTTAACGCTGCTGGCGGTGACGGTTACCCTAAACTGTCTGATCACCCTGGCTTTGTGAACACAGGTTTTGTTGACGCTGAAGTACTAAAAGAGTACCTAGAAGCAAACAGCCCTGTTGATGTGAACAAGTACGCGCCTTCAGGTCAAATGGTTTACAAGTAATTGAACCCAGTTAATTGAATCACTAGGTGCTAAATTAGATTGACTCTAGCACCATGATAAATTTAACTAAAGCGACGCCTCGGCGTCGCTTTTTGTTTATCTATCGTTTGGATTTGTTATGACCCCTGCAATCAATCTCGCCAAGAAAAAGAAAATCGCTCACAGTGTGCATCAGTATCATCATGATACAAATAACACGAATTATGGATTAGAGGCTGTCGAAGCGCTTGGTCAAGATCCCAAACGTGTATTCAAAACTCTGTTGTTCAGCTTGAATGGTGTGGCGAAAGATTTGGCGGTAGCTGTTATTCCTGTTGACCAGAAGTTAAACCTTAAGCTTGCAGCTAAAGCAGCGAAAGGTAAAAAAGCAGAGATGGCTGATCCAGATATTGCTCAGAAAACGACAGGTTATGTGGTGGGAGGAATCAGTCCTCTTGGTCAGAAAAAAGCATTACCTACCTTTGTTCATTCCAGCGCTACCGATTTTGAAACGATATGTGTGAGTGCAGGGAAGAGAGGGTTAGAGATCGAGCTAGATCCGAAAGACTTAGTACTACTTACGCGTGGTCAGTTTGCTGAACTATGCCTGTAGCTTGTGCTTTCCATAACGATAAACGTACATGATCACAAATAAAAACGCCCGCTAGACTAATCTAGCGGGCGTTTCTTTATCGACAGTCCCGTTTGAAAGGATTCTGACTATTTCTTCAAACCTAAAGTACCACCAACACGTTTCGGTGCAGGTTTGTTCGGCCTGTTTGAATCTTGACTACGGTCTGTCGGTTTACCGCTTCGACGTTCGTTATTGTCGCGATCTGTGCGATTGCGATCCGAACGGTTTTTATCTGAATTAGAACGCTCTGAACGAGAGTTTGATTTCCAGTTTTCGGTATTGCCACCGCCACCGCTTTCACCGTTCGATGAGTTACGGCCACGCTTTGAGTTAGGCGCATGACGGAATTCATCCGCATTGTTACCGCGGTAAGTGCGAGTACGGTTCTCGTTTTGATTACGGCGCGCTGTTGAAGTTTGGTTCTCTTCACGGCTATCAAAAAGTTTCGCGTCAGTTGCTTTACGAATTCGTTGACCTTTCGCGTTCATTTTTGACGCATCTTCAGTACTTACTGAGCCTTCACACATCGCCAAGATTTCATTAATCTCTTCGTCGCTCAGGTAGCGCCATTTTCCGTTAGGAATACCGTCTAATGAGATGTTCATAATACGAACACGGCGTAGCTTAAATACTTCGTAACCGAGCGCTTCACACATACGGCGAATCTGACGGTTAAGGCCTTGCGTTAATGTGATGCGAAACGAGAACTTGGTCTCTTTCTCTACCTTACATGGCAAGGTAACAGTATCGAGAATATGAACGCCAGCGCCCATTTGCTTTAAGAACTCAGTCGTAATAGGTTTATCTACACGAACCACGTATTCTTTTTCGTGGTTGTTACCTGCACGTAGGATTTTGTTTACGATATCGCCGTCGTTGGTCAAGAAGATAAGACCATCAGAAGGCTTATCTAGACGACCAATAGGGAATATACGTTTGTGGTGACCTATAAAGTCGACGATGTTGCCTGGAATATCACGCTCAGTAGTACAGGTGATACCTGTTGGTTTATTAAGAGCAATGTAGATCGGCTTTTCTCTTGAACGAACAGGTTTATTGTCGATCTCAACATCATCACCAGGCAAGACTTTAGTGCCCATTTCAGGGATCTTACCGTTAATAGTAACTCGGCCAGCATCAATGAGTTTGTCGGCTTCGCGGCGTGAGCAAAAACCAGTTTCACTGATGTATTTATTAAGGCGTTTAGCTTGGGATTCTTGTGACATGATATTCTCTTAGCGTTTCACAACGGAAATATAGATAAACAAAAAGCAACCTCTGAATAGTTGCTTTGAGTTGGGATTCGTTAACTGAGGACAATTTTAGCACTTGGTGTGAGTCTAGGCACGAAATATCGCTCTTGATGCAAGACCGCTATTAGCTTACTTATCTATCTCAACTTATCAACTGCTGCGCTTTTGATGGCGCTCTCTGTTCTCTAGCTTTTTGTCATTACTCTTTCTGAGCATGACATAGACCGCACCTGTACCACCGTGAAATTGCTGAGCTGAATGAACACATTGAACATCATTAATTTGTGTTAGCCAATTTGCCACGTAGCTTTTCATCATTGCTGGTGGATTCGAACGCTCACCTTTACCGTGGACAATGATAACGGTGCGAACATCCATTCTTAAACACTGGCGTAAAAATGAGAGTACTTCGTTACGAGCGTCTTTCAGTGTTTTCCTGTGAAGGTCGAGTTTGGCTTGAATTGGATACTTGCCCAAGCGCAGCTTTTTGTATACGCCTTCTTGTACGCCATCTTTTTTATAAGCAATGACATCGTCAGGTTTGATCATTGGAGAGTAGTCTAATGATAAGTAGTCTTTCTCGTCGTCAGACAGCCACATAGCGGCTTCACGCTTAGCAAGGTGAGATTCTGTGACTCGGTGTACTTTCTGGTGTTCGGCGGTGTCATGGTCGATACGTTTAACATCGCCCATCATTTCTTGGAATAGATCTAAGTCGTCATCATGAGACATAGTGTGTATCTCAAGTTGGATAAGGATAAGGTAAGTATACCTAAGTTGAGGCCGGGTTTAAAAATGAAAAAACCGGAGAAGACAATAAGTCGGCTCCGGTGCAAAGCGTTTTTACATCTACCTAAAGAAAATGATACTTAAAAGTAGATGATTTAGGCTGAGCGATTCTAGTGAGGAGATTTTTCAGTCATAACTTTGTAGATGAAGAAGCCTCCATAGAACATCATGAGACCCAGAGCCCCGAATATTACTATCATTGAAGATAGCCCCACCGCATTACCAAATAGGAGTTCTAGCCAAAAGTCCATGTGTATACCTCAAAGTTATATGACACGAGTTAGTGTATTAACTGGTGTTATCAATTCACTGATCTGGATCAATCCTGTTTCATAAGTTAAATACTTGTTGGTAACTGTGTGTTTTTCGTCACATTGGCATTTCACTTGTACGTCTTTTGTTCGAACGATTCGATATTGTAAAAAAGAGTGAAAAAAGCCCTTGCGGATAAACTCAGAATCCGTATTATACGCTTCATCGACAGGCAATCAGCCAGTTAGATATCTCGGTGAATAGCGCAGCTTGGTAGCGCATCTGGTTTGGGACCAGAGGGTCGGGGGTTCGAATCCCTCTTCACCGACCACATTAAGAAAGCCTGCTCAATGAGCAGGCTTTCGTCGTTTTAGATCATAGGAAATAGGATCAGAACCAAAGTGGGGTTCGCCTGATATTCAAAATAAGCTCTTCACCGGCCACATTAAGAAAGCTTGCTCATTGAGCAGGCTTTCGTCGTTTTAGAGCGTTGGAAATAGGATTAGAACCAAAGTGGGGTTCGCCTGATGTTCAAAATAAGATCTTCACTGCCACATTGAAGAAAGCCGTAGCACTCTCGTAATAGAGGGGGCTACGGCTTTTTTGCATTTTGGTATATGTGTCATTCCCTAGAGCGACGAAGGAGTGAGTCGGAAATCTCTTGTTGTTCTAAACATCCCGCATAGAGAAAGGATTGACTCAATAAGCCAGCCGAAAATCTGTTTACTTCACATCACACGTGATGTTCTTGATTGGCGTCTCTGAAGTAACAAAGCAAACATACGCTTCAACAGGGTTATTTCGACCAATTCGAATGTAACCCGCCTGTATTTCATCTTCATTAAACGTCACCGAGTGAGAGTTACTCGTTTGGCCATCGTAAAAGCTCGCTTCAAATTTTCTATTCATTTGGCTCGCGATACGGTTGCGTGTCGTCGATGTAATGAACGTAATATTGGCGCAGCGCATCGGTGGCTTCTCAGTGATCAGAAACTGGCCGCTTTCTTTATCTAACACACCGCCTTTTGTATCCGGTTGAATGTCTATCGCCTGAAACTGTTCGATGGTACAAGTTTCTTTAGCCGTCACTACCGTAGGCGTGAGGATCGCTAGGGCTAAAGGTAAAGCAAAGAGTACTAGTTTCATGAGAACAACACCGTATATAAAAAGAGCGAAAGATAATAACACCGTTATGGTGCAATTAAGTGTAATGATTCAGTTATTAGGTAATGGTTATATTATGAGAAGGTCATGGTATCGAATTTAGTTAGTTGTCGTCACTAGTCTCAAATTGACACCGGGCCTGTTGGCTTTGTGATTGTTGAGTGACATTGAAACCTTTCTCTTCTAACAACTGCAATAAGTTACCTTCTCCTATTAGGTGCAAGGCGCCAACCACAATTAAGTAGCTATCTTTCGAGTCAAGTTTCCAATCATTGGCGGATAGTTTGTTTGCCCAGTCTATATTGCGATCGGTTAAAAATGCTTTCTCTAGTTCAGGTGACATCTCAGACAGCTCTGCGAAAGCTTCCAGCTTCGCTAAATCACCCGCTTTCCAACTTTCGATTAAGCAATGAACCACACGATCAGTTTGGTCAAACTCTTCAAGGCTACTGACTAACCACTCCTTACCGTCGTCCTTTTGTTTTGTCATCAGGTCTATTTGGAATTGAAGCGGCTCTAAGCTGATAACGGGAACATCTTGGATAGTCGCTTTGTAAGCTAGCGTCGCATCAACGCCGCCGGCGGAGCCATAACCGAGTTTTTTTAACTGCTGCATCTGTATAGAAAGAGATGTCGCCCAAGGCGGTGAGCTAAGCAGTTGTTGCGTCGGCATGTCCAATGATTTTGAGATGTCGGTTAATAATCGCAGCTGTTCTTCATTGAGTACATCGGCTGTAGTGAATTTGTTGCGGGGATATACAACGTCATCAGACTTTCTGATATCCGTTTCGATAACTAAGCCATCACTGTTTTTTAGCGCGTCGGTAATTGCCGAAGGAAGTGGGTACATGCTCTCGTCTCCCACGTGCACAGAACCTAAGATAGTAAGCGTCAGATCATCCTTTTTGGCTTGCCAATAAAGAGGCTCGGCCGCAGCTTGTTTGGCTGAAAATGCGAGAACGAATAAAGTTACGTACAAAAATGTGCGCAAGGAAAGCTCCTATTAAAAGATATGAACTCGTTAAAATTGATTTTGACGGCGTTTTTTAACGGTTTTTTTTGAGAACGATGTCACGTTGTTTGTACGAAAAGTATAACAACACGAACAAACTCTTAAACCTTTCTCCCTACCAACAACACGATTTTATGAAATCCTTTAAAAAGATTGTGATTCAATTCTCAGTTTTTACGTCAAAATAAAAATGACGGAAGTGCCGTGGGTTGTAACTTTATGATTTTAATATAATTAATTTTATCAGTGTTTTTGAGATTTGAAGCCGATCACTTTATTAACCTGATTTAATTCACAGCAAAAAATAAGCCCATATAGTTTATCTAACTTTCGAAGCGCTCCACTTTGCTTCTGACTCAATTTTAAATTTATGGGTGAATACGATGTTGAAGAGAAACTTACTATCTGTAGCGGTACTGGCTGGTTTGACGGGTTGTGCTGTAACGCAAGCACCTGAGCAACAGGTGGTTAATGCACTGGCTGATAACCTTGATGTGCAATATGAAATTCTAACCAATCACGGTGCGAATGAAGGCATGGCTTGTCAGGACCTAGGTGCTGAGTGGGCGTCATGTAATAAAGTGAACATGACCCTGACCAATGACGGTGAAGCGATTGATTCGAAAGATTGGACTATCTACTTCCATAGTATTCGCCTTATTTTAGATGTTGATAACGAACAATTTAAAATCACTCGTGTAACGGGTGACCTACACAAACTAGAACCTACAGATAAGTTCGATGGTTTTGCCGCTGGTGAAGAAGTGATTCTTCCGTTAACGAGTGAGTACTGGCAACTGTTTGAAACTGACTTTATGCCGGGTGCATTCGTAACTGCGCCAAACGCAGAACCTAAGATGATTGCTTCATTGAATACTGAAGATGTCGCGTCGTTCGTAACAGGTTTGGAAGGAAACAACCTTAAGCGTACACCTGATGACAACAATGTCATGGCGACTGCGGTTACGCGTTTCGAAAAGAATGCGGATCTAGCAACGCAAGACGTTTCAACAACGCTTTTACCAACCCCAATGTCGGTAGAAGCGGGTGAAGGTTCAGTGAGTATTGCTGGTGGTATTGCCCTACCTAAAGAGGCATTCGATGCTGAGCAGTTCGCTGCAATTGAAGAACGTGCAGATGTGGTAAACGTAGATGTGAGTGGCGACCTACCTGTTAGTGTTGCCGTTGTTCCTACTCAGTTTACGGGTGATTTAGCAAAATCTGGCGCTTATGAACTAAGCATCTCGGAAGAGGGGATTGCGATTAAAGCGTTTGATAAAACAGGTGCTTTCTACGCAGTTCAGTCTATTTTTGGCCTAATAGACAGTCAGAACGCTGAATCACTACCACAACTGTCGATCAAAGATGCACCACGCTTTGATTACCGTGGTGTGATGGTGGATGTTGCTCGAAACTTTCACTCAAAAGATGCCATCCTAGCGACGCTAGAACAAATGGCTGCATACAAGATGAATAAACTTCACCTTCACTTAACGGATGATGAAGGTTGGCGTTTAGAAATCCCAGGTTTACCAGAGCTAACGGATGTAGGGTCTAATCGTTGTTTTGATTTGGAAGAGCAAAGCTGTTTACTGCCTCAGCTAGGTTCAGGTCCAACAACAGACAACTTTGGCTCTGGTTTCTTTAGTAAAGCGGATTACGTCGAGATCTTAAGCTACGCAAAAGCGCGCAGCATCGAAGTAATTCCAGAAATTGATATGCCAGCACACGCTCGTTCTGCTGTGGTATCAATGGAAGCGCGTTACACTCGCCTAATGGCGGAAGGCAAAGAAGCTGAAGCAAGTGAATATCGCTTGATGGATCCACAAGATACGTCAAACGTGACGACTATTCAGTTCTACGATAAGCACAGCTTCATCAACCCATGTATGGAATCATCGACTCGCTTTGTTGATAAAGTGATTACTGAAATTGCAGCAATGCACAATGAAGCGGGTATGCCGCTAACGACTTGGCACTTTGGTGGTGATGAAGCGAAAAACATCAAGCTAGGCGCAGGCTTTCAAGATGTTGATGCTCAAGACAAAGTGGCATGGAAAGGTAACATTGAGCTAGACAAGCAAGACAAGCCATTCCAACAGTCTCCACAATGTCAGTCTTTGATTGCTGATGGTTCAGTGAGTGATTTTGGTCACCTGCCTGGCTACTTTGCAAAAGAAGTATCAAAAATTGTTGCAGACAAAGGCATTCCTCACTTCCAAGCTTGGCAAGATGGCTTGAAGTATGTGGAAGAGGGTGAATCTGGCTTCGCTACTGAAACGACTCGCGTTAACTTCTGGGACGTTCTTTACTGGGGCGGCACTTCATCAGTGTACGACTGGTCAGCGAAAGGTTATGACGTGATTGTCTCTAACCCAGATTACGTATACATGGATATGCCATACGAAGTTGACGCAGCAGAGCGAGGTTACTACTGGGCAACGCGTGCAACGGATACTCGTAAGATGTTTGGCTTCGCACCAGAAAACATGCCACAAAACGCGGAAACTTCATTAGACCGTGACGGCAATGGCTTCACTGGTAAAGGCGAGATTGAAGCAAAACCTTTCTACGGCTTGTCTGCACAGCTTTGGTCTGAAACAGTACGTACCGACGAGCAGTATGAATACATGGTGTTCCCTCGCGTACTTGCAGCAGCAGAGCGCGCATGGCACAGAGCTGATTGGGAAAACGACTACAAAGTGGGCGTTGAATACTCTCAAGATACCGACCTAGTAAATAAGCAGTCTTTAAACAACGACTTTAATCGCTTCGCGAATATTGTTGGTCAACGTGAACTGGCTAAGCTTGAGAAAGCGGGTATTGATTACCGACTACCAGTTCCGGGGGCAAAAGTTATTGATGGCAAGCTAGCGATGAACGTTCAATTCCCTGGCGTAGAGCTTCAATACTCAGCGGATGGTGAAAACTGGTTAACGTACGATGAGCAACAACGTCCTTCGGTTTCAGGCGAAACTTACATCCGCTCTATCTCTGAAAGTGGCGAGAAAGTAAGTCGAGTGACTTCGGTGAAATAATCGATAAGCAACATTAATAGATGAGCTCCCTAACTATTATCTTACTCAGATAAAAGTGGGAGCTTTTTTTTCGTCCAAACTAAGTTCGGTACATTCCTTAAACTGAAACATATAGAAATAACCTTTGTTTATAACGTCAACAATGCACATAAGGTGAGCTTCATCGCAAAAGTGACGCACTTCTCATTCTTCTCTTCAAAAAATAAGTCCGCCATAAAAAACTATAAATCAGGTGTGATTGAAATAACTGAATCTAATTTTACGCCGTGAAATAACGTGACCTTGATCCGTTTTGATTATTGGGTTTCTTTTTTTATCTATTTTTATGTTTTTAAGTTATTGATTTGTTAGGTTTAAATAACTTTCTTTTTTTTGATGGTGAGAGAGATCACTCTGTTTGCCCTTTTATTTTGAAGCGTAAATTAATTCGAGCAAGATAGATTTCATGCCAGGGAGGCTACCAATTACTCAAGCGGCGAAGGTGAATGATATACCGAAGATATGTCGCTGAAAAATTTAAACTAAGGCAGTTTACTATGAAAAAAATTATCGCTCTAAGTGCACTTTCTCTAGCTTTCGCTTCTAGTGCTTTCGCTGGTTCTTCTTACGTTACAGGTAATATCCAATTTCACGACGATGGCCGTATCCACGGTTCTGATATGACTTCGACTCTAGAAGCTGGCCACACGTTTGACAACTCTCTAGGCGGTTTAACTGTTTACACTGAGTTTGATGGCATCCAACTTGGCGACCTTGAAGGTCTAACTGCTGCTGAAACTGGTGGCGACGCAACAACTGGTCAAGCAAATGCATTCATCACTGTTGGTGGTGAGCAAGCTTTCAATATCACTGACAACCTATGGGTTGCTGCGGGTTACCAACATGTCTTCTCTGCTGGCGAGAGCATTCAGTTCCGTCCATTGGTTAAAATTGGCTACAACTTCGATAACGGTATCTCTATTAGTAACCGTACTCGTGCACACATCGATGACACTTCTGCAGATGCAGACACTGATTACCGCATGGATAACCGCATTGCTTACTCTGTAAACGAAGACCTAGCGCTGAGCTACAACAACGTATACATGATTGATGCTGAAGCTATGGATCACGAGCTTCGTGCAACATGGACTCGTCAAGGTGTTCAACCTTACTTCGAATTCCGTAGCCAAGCTAACGGAGTTGATTTCGCGAACGGCGCGTCTAAAACAAACAACGCATTCGTATTCGGTGCATCTTACGGCTTCTAAGCTGATTCACTTGGCTGCTTAATCGATTAGATTATTAGCCAAGTGAGTTTCTTCGCTAATTAGCTTTTTTGTTAAATAGAGTTTTTGCTAACTAGCGACGAAAACATAGTGGTACTAACAGCCCGGTTGGTGCCGCGACAAGATTTGCTTTACTGTCCAAAAGCAAAGAGCCTAGTAAGTAAACCACAGTCTTGGGTTTACTTAATGCTAGGCTCTATTTTTATTACTGTTCGTAGGTCTATTTACGCTCTATTTTCCGTTGTAATGACGGTATTCAAACACCTGACCTTTCTCGTTAAACGCATACACAGAATACTCGTCTTTCTTATCGCCATACTCCATGCCCGGAGAGCCCATTGGCATGCCTGGAACCGCCAAGCCAATCGCATTGCGTGGTGGGTTCTCTAAAAAGGCTTTCACGTCCTCTGCAGGAATGTGCCCTTCAAATACGTAACCGTCGATCTCTGCCGTATGGCAAGAAGCCAGTTCTGGCGTTACTCCTAACTTCTGCTTGATTGGGTTCATGTCATCATGGAGTTTCTCTGTGACATCGAAACCTGCGTCTTGCATGTGTTCTGTCCATTCTGTGCAGCAGCCACAATATGGAGACTTATGGTTTAGTACATTAGTAGCGAGAGCTTGTCCTGAAATTGCAGCGAGTGCAGTAAGAGTCATAACTTTACGAATCATGGTGAACCTCATGAATTTGGTTTTTGTTGATATTATAATGAGTGGGTTTGAACAATCTTAATCTGTTGGCATTGCTGACTACGGTGATTGATGACATCGCCATCGCAGCGCCTGCAACGACAGGGCTAAGTAAAAATCCAAAAAATGGGTAGAGCACACCAGCCGCAATTGGAATACCTAACGAGTTATAGATGAAGGCACCAAACAGGTTTTGCTTCATATTTCTCACGGTCGCCTGGGATAGCTCGATCGCATTACTCACAGACAGTGGCGACGAGTTCAGCAGCGTCATTTGCGCACTTTCAATCGCCACATCACTACCACTGCCCATTGCGATTCCTATATCCGCTTGAGCAAGAGCTGGTGCATCGTTAATACCGTCTCCTACCATGGCAACGCTCTTATATTGTTGTTGAAGCTGAACAATATGCTGAGCTTTCTGCTCTGGTAGTACTTCCGAGATAACCTCGTCGATACCGACGTTTTTACCTATTGCTTGAGCCACAGAGTCGTTGTCGCCCGTTAATAGTACGGTGTGAATTCCGGCGGATTTTAGTTGAGCAATGGCTTGTTTGCTATCTATTTTTAACGAGTCTGAAATGCCAAATATGCCTTCCAGTTTTTGATCGATTACAACGAAGATGGGTGTCCATGCTTGTGTACGACAAAGCTCGATGAAATCCGCGCCAATGTCTGTATTGACACCTAATTGGGTTAGGAACTTAAGCGAGCCAACTTGCACGTTCTTGCCGTTAATTATTGCCAGTACCCCAAGCCCTCGTTGGTTTTCAAATTCGCTGTGGGGTAGTGCTGAAACTTGTAAGCTCTCAGCATATTGGCAAACGGCTTTCGCTAATGGGTGTTCTGACCCTACCTCTACCGAATAGGCGTAAGCCAGCAGTTCTTGTTCTGATAAGTCGCCATAAAAGGCCTGCTGAACGGTTGGTTTACCTTGGGTTAGGGTGCCTGTTTTATCAAATACGACAGCATCAATTTTGCTTGCAGATTGCAACACATCTGCATCCTTGATCAGAACACCAAACTCAGCGGCTTTGCCAACGCCAACAGTAATAGAGAGCGGTGTCGCTAAGCCCAATGCGCATGGGCAGGCGATGATTAGCACTGTTGTTGATACCACTAGCATGTAACTTGCACTCGGTTGTGGTCCAACAAAAAACCAAACTAGGGCGGCAATGGCTGCGATCGCGACCACAACTGGTACGAAAACGGCAGAAATAGAGTCGGCAAGCTTCGCAATCTCAGGCTTGCTGCTTTGTGCTTGGCGAACCATCTGAATGATTCGAGTCAACATGGTGCTTGAGCCAATCCCCGTAGCTTCAATGATTAAGCTGCCATCACCATTAATGGTACCTGCTGAAACGCCATCATTAATCGATTTAACGTTGGGAAGCGGTTCGCCAGTCAGCATCGATTCATCGATATAAGATTCGCCAGATACCACGACACCATCGACAGGGACTTTTTCTCCTGGCTTCACTCGAACTTGCATACCGACTTGAATGGCTTCTACAGCGATGGTTTGCTCTTTGCCATCGACGATAACCACCGCTTTTTGAGGCTGTAAGTTAATCAGCGCCTGCAAAGACTTAGTGGTGCGAGCTTTGGCTTTGGCTTCAATGTAGTGACCCAAAGAAATTAGGCCAACAATCATTGCGCTCGCTTCAAAATAGACATGGCGCGATGGTTCTGGGAACCATGATGGAATAAGCACAACCAACATTGAATAGAACCATGCTGCGCCAGTACCTAAAGCAACTAACGTATCCATGGTTGCACGCTTGTGCATCAGTGATTGCCAAGCGTTAGTAAAGAAGCTGCGTCCTGAGGTCGCAAGCAGTACCAAACAGACAACACCTATTAAGCCCCAAGCCAATTGGTCGTTAAATGTAGCAATAGTCATGCTGCCACCAAACAGACCCCACGCCATCAGCGGAGCACCGATAAGTAGCGCGCTTACTGAATTATTTAGGAAAGCTTTTTGGGTACGAAGTTGTTGTTCTTGCTGTTTTTGTTGTTGAGTTGCCGCGTCATCAACGAACTCGGCACCATAACCTGCGGTTTTTACCGATTCTATGAGAGGGCTTTCGATGACGCTACGTGTTTCAGATGTGAAGACTAAGGCTGTCTGTTCGGCGAGGTTGATCTGAGCTTGGTCGACGAACTCATTCTTTTTCAGAGCTTTCTCTACCGAAGAAACACAACTCGCACACGTCATTCCCTCAAGAACAAGGTGATAGGTATATTGGCTAGCCGCAGGTTTAGCTTGTGTCGGTTCCACGGGCACTGTTTTTTTATCGTCTTCTGATTCTTTATTAGATAAAGGCTCATTAATTTCAGAGTAAGGAGTTGCGTGATAACCCACACTTTCGATTAGCTCAATAAGCTCGGATTCTGAAAGCAGACTAACCAACGACAATTCATGTTTGCTGACTTCTAGGTCTGAGATTTGCTCGGTCTGCTCAAGCGCTTGTGTCAGCTTGTTCACGCACTTACCGCAGCTAAGACCGGATAACGAAAGGTGCAGTTTATTGCCCATGCTATAACCAAGCGTCGCTAACTGTTGGTTGAGTTGAACGTAATTAAAAGGAGTAGAAATATCGATGTGGGTCGGCGATATATCATTGATCGTCGTGTTGTCGAATTCGCCAAACAGTGTGCGAACTTTCTTCGCACAACCCATGCAATTTAGGCCGTTGAGCATAGCTGTGTAATGGTTCATATCGATACTCCAATTCTCATCTACGCCTAACATAAACCTTCCCGTAAGGGTAAGGTCAAACATAAATTCAAGAATTTGATATTTGCTGGAATATTGAGTGATGGAATAGATGAGGTTTATCGCGAGCGTGGCGAGAATTTGCCGTTTTAGAGCATTTGACATGTGCTTGAGCTATTGGTTTGCTCCTTCTACGATAGCTTTCGTACAAGATCAGCGCATTAATCATTCACTACTGATTGTAGATTTAAGCGGTGGTGATAAAATAGCGCCCAAAATTTAGTGATATTTTTCTGTTGCAGGCTTTGTAATGGCAATCACTAAAAGAATCACCTACATAATCAAGGTATTTAAATGACGGTTAAAACTCGTTTTGCTCCTAGCCCAACTGGCTATCTTCACGTTGGTGGTGCACGTACTGCACTTTACTCTTGGCTATTCGCTAAGAATCAAGGTGGTGAATTCGTTCTGCGTATCGAAGACACGGACCTTGAGCGTAACTCTCAAGAAGCGGTTGATGCAATTCTAGAAGGCATGCAATGGATGGGTATGGAATGGGATGAAGGTCCTTACTACCAATCTAAGCGTTTTGACCGTTACAACGAAATGGTTGATAAGCTACTTGCTGAAGACAAAGCTTTCAAATGCTATGCGTCTAAAGAGCTGCTTGACGAAATTCGTGCAGAGCAAGAAGAAAACAAAGAGATGGCTCGTTACGATGCGAACCACCCTAAAATTGTTGCAGCAAACGAAGCAGCAAAAGAAGGTGATGCGTGCGTTATCCGTTTCCGTAACCCTAAAGAAGGCAGCGTAGTATTTGATGACCAAATTCGTGGTCGCATTGAAATTTCTAACAGCCAACTTGATGACCTAATCATTCGTCGTACAGACGGTGCACCAACATACAACTTCGTTGTTGTAGTGGATGACTGGGACATGGGTATTACACACGTTGTACGTGGTGAAGACCACATCAACAACACACCTCGTCAAATCAACATCTATGAAGCACTAGGCGCGCCAGTTCCAACTTTCGCTCACTGTGCAATGATTCTTGGTGATGACGGTGCGAAACTTTCTAAGCGTCACGGTGCTGTTTCTGTAATGCAATACCGCGACGAAGGTTACCTACCAAATGCACTAAACAACTACCTAGTTCGTTTAGGTTGGTCTCACGGTGACCAAGAGATCTTCTCTCAAGAAGAGATGATTGAATTCTTCAGCCTGAACGCTATCAGCAAGTCTGCTTCTGCATTCAACACTGATAAGCTACTTTGGTTGAACAACCACTACATCAAGACTTCTGAGCCTGAGTACGTTGCTAAATACCTGCAATGGCACCTAGATGCACAAAAGATCGATACAATAAATGGCCCGGCTATCACTGAAGTGATCACGCTAGTTGGCGAGCGTTGTAATACGCTTATCGAACTTGCTGAACAGTCTCGTTACTTCTACGAAGATTTCTCTGAGTTTGAAGCTGGCGCAGCGAAGAAGCACCTACGTGGTGTTGCTAAAGGCCCACTAGAGCTTGCTCTTGCTAAGGTTGAAGCGCTTGAGGATTTCACTACTGCAAACATCAAAGATGGTGTGATTGCAGCAGTATGTGAAGAGCTAGAGGTCGGCATGGGTAAAATCGGTATGCCACTTCGCGTAGCAGTAACAGGTGGCGGCCAGTCTCCTTCTGTTGATGCAGTGATGGAGCTTGTTGGTAAAGAGCGCGTAATCGCTCGCATTAAGATGGCTCTTGAGTTCATCGCTAAGCGTGAAGCTAACGCTTAATTGAGCATTAGCTAGATTGAAAAAAGGGTCAGTAACTTGGTTACTGACCCTTTTTATTTGTCTTGAGTTTTATCTAGCTAAGCTCAGATTTTCTTGAAGATGATTGAAGTGTTGATTCCGCCAAAGGCAAAGTTATTACTCATTACATACTCAACATTCAATTCGCGACCAGAACCTGTAATGTAATCGAGTTTACCGCAGCGAACGTCGATGTTTTCAAGGTTCAATGTTGGGCTGAACCAGCCGGAATGCATCATTTCTAGGCTCAACCAAGCCTCAATGGCACCACATGCGCCAAGCGTATGACCAAAGTAGCTTTTTAATGAGCTGATTGGCACTTCACCAAAAATGTTCGCGGTCGCATTACTTTCGGCAATATCGCCTTTATCTGTTGCCGTTCCGTGCGCCGAAACGTAACCAATTTTTTCAGCAGGAAGCTGTGCATCTTTCAGCGCTTTCTCCATACAGATTTGCATGGTTTCCATCTGAGGTTGAGTCACATGAGCTGCATCGCAGTTGCTGGCAAAACCGATGATTTCCGCGTAGATCTTTGCGCCACGAGCCACAGCATGTTCATACTCTTCAAGAACAAGTGTACCTGCGCCTTCACCGATAACCAGGCCATCGCGCTCACTGTCGTAAGGGCTAGGGGATTTTTCTGGCGTGTCGTTTTTTAAACTGGTAGCAAAAAGGGTATCGAAAACGGCAGATTCGGTTGGGCATAGCTCTTCACCACCACCGGCAACCATCACGGTTTGGTAACCGTGTTTGATTGCTTCATAGGCGTAGCCAATCGCTTGGCTACCTGAAGTACAGGCACTGCTGGTGGGAATCACACGTCCACGTAAGCCAAAGAATAGCCCGACGTTGACCGCCGCGGTGTGTGGCATCATCTGAACGTAAGTCGTTGCGGTGATCGCTCGTGTCGATTTCTCGTTAAGCATCACGCCAAATGCACCAACAGCGTCTGTACTGCCGGTTGAAGAACCATAGGCAATGCCTGTTTCGCCATTAGTCAAAACGTCGTGGCCAATCAGCCCTGCTTGCTCTAGTGCATTTTCGGTCGCCACTGTTGCTAGGCGAGACACACGGCCCATACCACGTACTTGTTTACGCTTATAGTGCTTAGGTAGTTGGAAGTCATCGATTGGAGCTGCAAGCTTAGTGTTTAGGCCATCGTACTGCTCAAAGCTTGGCATATACTGGGTCGCATTTTCACACGCTTTTAGTTTTGGCTCGATGTGCTGCCAATCGTTGCCAAAAGCGGTAACGCCTGACATGCCAGTTACAACAACGCGGCGGGTCATACTAAGCCTCCATTAACTGAAATCACTTGGCGAGTTACGTAGCCGGCAATATCCGACATTAGGTAGCTGATTAGGCCGGCGACTTCTTCTGGCTCGCCCATGCGGCGCAGTGGAACTTGAGGCAGCGCATGCTCTTTTACATGCTCATCAACCATCCCGGTATCGATTAGACCAGGAGCGACACAGTTTACCGTTATCTTGCGTTTTGCGAGCTCTAGAGCCAGAGACTTAGTTGCGCCAATCACACCTGCTTTTGCTGCGGCGTAGTTGGTTTGACCGCGGTTACCCATGATGCCGGATACAGAAGCCAGAGTAACGATTCGACCGCCTTTGCGTTTTTGAACCATTGGCATCACGCACGGGTGAAGTACGTTGTAGAAGCTGTCGAGGTTGGTATGGATAACACCATCCCACTCTTCTTCCGTCATGGCAGGGAAGGCCGTGTCACGAGTAATACCGGCATTATTCACCACACCATAGTAAGCGCCGTGTTCGGCAATATCTGACTCAAGCGTTTCGCGACATTCGCTGCGATTGCTGATATCAAATTGGATCAGACGTCCTGCAGCACCGAGCTCAGTGATCGACTTTAATGTGTCTTCAGCACCTTGCTTGTCACCCATGTAATGAACGGCGATTTCAAAACCGTCTTTCGCGAGTTGAATAGCGATCGCTTTACCAATGCCTTTGCTGGCACCTGTGACTAAAACCTGACGGCTCATGATGGGCTCCTAGTTTTCATTTCTTGTAATTTTTGTTCGGTCGGCACGTAGACGTTGAGTTGGCATTGAGCCACTAACTCGCCTTGGTCTTCGACTCGGGCGGTAAACACGGCCATGCCACTGTCTTCCATGAGTTGTTCAGCATAGATATCAAGGGTTTGACCTTGAGTAAATTCATCACACAGTGACTTGTAGCGACGAGAACCGAGTAAGAAGCCGATTGGAGGAGTAGTGCCGTTTTTCAGCGCATGGTATCCAGACCAAGCTGCAACAGACTGCGCCATAAACTCGATGCCAACATAAGCTGGGACCGTTTGAGATTCGGCGTCAAAGAATAGGTTGTGCGCGCCAATATCGACCTGGCAGTGAATCGACAATGCCTCAACGTTGATAGCTCGATCGATTAATATCATCGGATCATCGTGTGGGAGAAGTTGGTCTACAGAAGGGATATCAGTCATTTATTACACCAAAAATCAGGCTAATGTTATTGCCACCAAAAGCGAACGAGTTGCTTAAGATGTTCTTTACTTTAAGTTTCTGGGAACAGTTTACCAAATCAATCTCAATATCTTCAGCTTTATACTGACATTTTTGTAAGGGGAGTGGTAAGTCATATTTTAGAATATGCCACGCAATTGCAGCCTCTATCGCACTTGCCGCTCCAAGAGTATGTCCTGTTAGAGGTTTGGTTGAACTGACGGGAACCTTGTTTGCAAAAATACGATGGATGGCTTTGCTTTCCATTGAGTCATTGAGTGGGGTTGCGGTGCCATGGGCATTAATATAACCGATGTCTTCTGCTCGTAACTGTGCAGAACCTAACGCCTTTCTCATTGCTTGCTCTGCGCCATTCCCTTCAGGGTGGGGCGCTGAAATATGGTGTGCGTCGGAGCTGTCTCCATAGCCTAATAGGGCTATATTCGAAGTGCTTTGAGTTGTATTAGTAGCGGTTGGTTTTGTCTTGCTAAGCAACATAAATGCCGCTGCTTCTCCGATGTTGATGCCATCACGAGAGGCGCTAAAAGGCTTACAATGTGTGGTTGATAGCGCTTCAAGACCATGAAAGCCATTGAGCGTCAGTTTACATAGTGTATCGACACCTCCAACCAACACAGCATCAGCCATTCCTGAATCTAATAAACGTTGGGCAGTAACAAATACACGGCCACTTGATGAGCAAGCGGTCGATATCGCATAGCTTGGCCCGGTTAATGCACAATGTTGGCTAACAAACTCAGAGGTGTTGCTTAGCTCTTGTTTTGAATAGTGGAAATCTTCGGGGAAAGAGCCATGTTCTAGTTTGTGTTTAAACGCCGTTTCACCATCAGAAATTCCCGAGGTGCTTGTGCCGATAACTACAGCAATTCTATCGGCACCAAATTGTGATTTTGCTTGCTCGATAGAGTCTTTGATTTGATTAACAGCCGATAACGCCAGTTGATTGTTGCGAGTGGCGTATTCCGCTTGTTCTGATGGGATTTCTGGTAATTCGCCAGCCACCTTACCAACGACCGTCGGCTTACCGTCGTTTAGCATGTCGCTCACTTCAACCATGCTTGATTCATGCTCGCCTTTGAGGCAACCATGAATGTCAGCAACGCTTGAGCCTAATGCGGAGTGGAAACCACAGTCTTGGATATAAATAGGCATGATGTTTAGCTCTTACTTGGGTTATCGACAATCGTTGAGTTCAACGTTTGTATCGTGATGGTGTAGCCTTGAATCAAATGCTTGAAAACAATGTTGCCTGCGGTTTTGTGTGTTCCGGGCTCTGCTTGGTAATCAATTTTAATGATTGGCTGTTGGTTTTCATCAAATACGGTGCGGCTGTTTTCGGTATCGACCAAATACCAACCGATGTCTTGTAAAGGTTGAGCCCATGCTTCAACTGGCCATAGAGTCAGCATCAAATTAAATAGTACTTGCTCGGGTAGCGGCAGGATAGCGCCAAGACCAGATAGAACTTGAGTATCAATCGTTTGGTTTTGGTATTGCAGCGATAGAATGCGAGTACCCCAAGAGGAGAAACCCGCCAACACGACTTTGTCTGATGTGACTTCGACTTGAACAGGAAGTTGCTGCGTATCATCTTGCCATGTTGCGCTGATCAGCTGACTTGCCGTAAATGAGTATCCCAGTTCAGCAGGCAGCGGCAAGGCGAGCTCTGTGTCTTTGTCGATTGCGACACTTGCGCCTGTAGGCTGTTGAGACACCATCGAACAAGCGCTGAGTAGTAAGCCCAATCCAACGGCGAGCGCTATCTTGATTGTTTTGTTCATCTAAAAGCCTCTCGAGAGTTTGATTTTTCCGCTGCTTGTTGGTTGTTGATTGCAAGTGGCGAAAGCAACCACGCGACGAAAATACCAGTTAGGACGGTAACACCGAAGCTATGAATGGCATGAGTCTGACTCAGTGACAATAAGCCAAATGAGAGTAGCGTTGTGAGGCCTGACAAAGTAATCGCTAATAAGGTGCTTAGTGATTTCTTCTGTTCAGCAAAGAAGAGGGTATAGTCGATACCAATCCCTAAAATCAGAATCAAGCCCAGCAGATTAAACAGGTTTAACGTTGAGCCTAAAATGCCCGTTATCGCTAAACCAGCGACTCCGGCAATTAATGAAGGCAACAGCATTAATAGGCTTTGCTTCACACCGTAGCGCCAACCTAACACCATTCCAATAGCGGCCAAAGCTATCAATAATAGCTCGGTGATCTTGACTCTATATTCCGCAAAGAGAGCGGAGATTTCATCGGCTTTATTCAGGTATTTAACGCCTTGTTGCTGAGCAAAGCTTGAATCGAGCCATTGAGAGAACAATTCTGAATTCGTGACGTCTTTGATCAAAATGACTGACGCCGCTTGTCCATCGATAGGTTTTAACCAAAGTGGTCGAACAGGTTCTGACACCGGTGATTCCAAAAACCCAGATACCGTGATTGCTTCGAACTTAGGTAATTCTGGAAAGCTAGGCCAACCAAGAGTGTTCTGTAAGATATGGCTTTGCTGGCGATAGAGTTGTTCAACCAATTGATAGTTATCATGCTGGTCTTGTTTACTTAACAACTGCTGATTGATGCTGCGATATCCTGAGATACCTTGGCTATCGATTAAAGAGTCTAAGCTTGTGGTGATTTCTGCCAGTTTTTTGAGTAGCTTTTGATCGCTCTTAGCGGTCACCAGCAGCATATTTTGGCCACTGCCTAATCCTGATATCTCAGTAATGGCTTGCTCTTGCTGTTTGAGTTGATCAGGCATCGCTTGAAGTTGGCGAATATCGTCGTCGTAGCGAATTTGACTGAGTGATATCAAGCTAACGACAGTCACTATTAATGGTAAGCCAATTCTAAACTTTTGGTTGCTCCAGAGACTTAACCAAGTATGCCAAAGTTTCGACAAGGGAAGCGGGCGTTCTTGACTTGGTTTTGCCGCTAAAACGGGATACCAACACACCACACTGGCGTAAGCTGCGATCAGTCCAATCGACGAAAACAGAGCAAGTTGCTGTAAACCCGGGAAAGGTGCCACCAACAAACCTAGGTAGCCAATCAAGCTGGTGATCAGACCCAAGGTGATCGCAACGATAATATGTTTCAACCCTTTGTCGCTTTGCCATTGATTACCCGCCGCCAAACGATCGGTTAGGTAATGAAAAGAGTAGTCGATGGATACGCCAATCAAGCTGGCACCGAACACCAAACTAAATAGGTGAACTTTGCCGAAGATAGCGACGGTGCTTGCAAGAGCAACCAACAACCCAGTGCTGATGGAAAGCAAGGATAAGGCAAGTGGTAGGGCACTACGAAACGTCAGCCACACCAATAAAATAACACCGGCTAATGAGCCCAAACCAATAGTACTGATTTCTGATTTTGCGCTTTCGGTGCCGTAATTTGCGTAGAACACCACACCAGTATGCTGCACTTTGACGCCAAACTGCTTTTCGACTTCGCGCTCAATTGAATCAAGATCAGGAAGTTGTTCTTGAATCGCCAAGCTATAAGGTGAGCCAGCCAGCGTAGCCGTGACCAAAATATGAGTTTGCTCATTAGACTGGGCTGTGAGGTAGCCTTCTTTCAGAACAAAGTTGCTTGATTGAACGCCAACTGCACTGATGTAGTCGCGAAATAGCAGAAATGGGTCGAGAGATAGCTCTGCTGCAGTGACGCCTGAAAACGGATTGTACAGAGACTGAATGACATATTGAGCTCGCGAATCCGGCGAGTGTGTCAGCGTCTCTTTTTGTTGTTGGGTCAGCAGTTGAGCTCGGTGACGAAAATAGAAGTCGCTCCACTGGCTTTGAGTACTGGCGTTGATTTTTCCTTGAACTTGCTTAAACAGAGTTGGCTGGCTTGAGAAAGCTCTTTGGTTAAGTTTTTTTTCAAAAGCGTCAGTCGCTGTCATGGCTTGTTCGACGTCGGAGGCACTTATGATAAAGACCACTTGCTCGCTCATCGAGCTGGATATCTGCTGAAAGGCTTGTTCTACCATGGGGTCTTGCTGGTTTTCAGGCAGCAATTTCATGATGTTGCTTTCAATGGGTACTGACGAAGAAAAAGCGAATTGTTTGATCAACAATCCGCTAAACAGTATTACGACAACAAGCCAAGCAAGGGCTAGGCTAGAATTGGAATTGTTGCGCTTCAGCATCTGATAATACTTCCGGTAGATGACTTAACTGGCTAAATTCGATCACTGTGCTGTCTCCACGAACTTCTCTAAGTTCGATACGTTCAATGTCATCTTGTCCTTGCAGCGTGATGGCTTCAAACACCGCGTTCATTGGTGCATTCTTTGGCTTTAGAGTGAGTGTCCATCGTGTGTCTTCTGAACTTGAGTTTGCACTTTCATCAGAATTTTTCGCAGTTGCTGGTTCAAATGAAAGTGAGAATTGCTCTTGAAGCTTTTGCGTATCCCCATGAAACACTGACAAGAAGATATGGCTGAAATAAAACGCCATCGGGTTTTCTTTGTCGGTGATGATTTTAGCGGGTTGATCTGCAAACCTTTGGCTCAGTTTGTTATCGGTTAGCACTAAGCTCACAGGGAAGGGGGTCGCTTGTGTCCAAAGTAAACCATTCGACTTGTCTAACAGGAAAGTACCTTGTGATGTTAGAGGTTGGGCGAACATTTCCATGTTGCGTGTTTGAGTAAACTCACCACGAACGATACTATTTTCGCTTAACACGGTTTGTAGTTCTGTAATAGAACCGACAGCATTTGTGTTCTCGCTAGCGCCAGCAAAGTGACTAGCCATCATTGAAGCAAGCCCTAGCAGTGCGATACTGATTTGCTTACGGCCGTGTTTAAACAGACTCATGTTTCACCTGCTGCTGTGTGTTAGATACTTGAGATGGGTCTGATTGTTGGTCGTTTGGTTGCTGCTCAGCTGATTGGGGTAAGCAGCCAAATTGATGCCAGCGTTCGACTTTATCGGTAAACACCTTCGGCGAAGCAAAACACATCTCTTGCTCTTCAATGGTTACTGCAACCTGCATGGTGTGAGCGCGTGTCATACGAGCACCGGTGTTGGCATCGTGAATTTCGTAGTCAACACGCAAGCGGTTTTCCCATTCAGTTAACTTAGCGGATACCGTGATCTGATGATTAAACGGTATTGCTTTGATGTACTTTACGCGCGTGTCGATGATCGGCCACATGTAGCCCGAATCCTTCATCTCATGGTAGTTGTACTCAATCTTATCCATCATGATGCGCCTAACTTCTTCAAAAAATCGGAAGTAGTTGCCATGGTAGATCACGCCCATTGGGTCGGCATCTTGGAATGAGGTTACTAAAGTAACCTCTGATTTTAATGGATGAAGGATTTCAGACATAAATCGCTCTCAACAATATTGCGTAAAGGGTTAGCTACTCTAGGAGTAAAGTGACCAGTGTTGACTTTGAATACGAGCAATGAAGTGGCGTAGATCGCCTTCAAGTGGTCGATCTTCTACGATAAATTCAAACTCTTTAAGCACTTCGTCGCGAATGTGCTTTAGGTTTTCACTCATGTGGTGCTCATCAAGCTCATTGTGGCGTTTACGAAGCTCAAGCGCTTGTGTCCCCGCCAGAAGTGATGCTGCCGCTACTTGTTCAGTCAGTTCAAGAACGCGTAAGCAGTCACGAGCCGCAATAGTGCCCATGCTGACTTTGTCTTGGTTGTGACACTCGGTTGAACGAGAGAACACGCTTGCTGGCATGGTGTGTTTTAATGCTTCTGCTGTCCAAGCTGAAACGCCAATCTGTACCGCTTTGAAACCGTGGTTGATTGGTTTACGTTCGCCTTCAGCACCGGTTAGGTTAAATGGCAAGCCGTTGTTGAACTTGTAATCCATCAACTGCGCCATTTGTCGATCAAGTAGGTCTGCAAGGTTGGCTACCGCTGTTTTTAGTGTATCCATTGCCATTGCGATGTGGCCACCGTAGAAATGTCCACCGTGCAGTACGCGCTCATTGTCGCCATCGATAATTGGGTTATCGTTAGCGCTGTTGAGCTCGTTCTCAATCATTTGGCGTAGCCAAGGCAGAGAGTCTTGAACCACACCAATCACATGTGGAGCACAACGCAGTGAGTAACGATCTTGTAAGCGATCACTGTTGCGTGGCGGGCGATCTGCTTGTAAGTCATCACGTAGCCATGCAGCAACTTGCTGTTGACCCGGATGAGGCTTCACTGCAAACAGCGCCTCATCGAAATGGAAATCGTTGCCTTGCATACCTACAGACACCATTGCGGTGATCTTAGTCGACAGCTGAGCTAGGTATTCTGCACGTTTGTAGGCGATACAAGCTAAAGCCGTCATTACTGACGTGCCATTCATCAATGCTAAGCCTTCTTTTGGCTTAAGCTTGATAGGGTTAATCCCTAGCTCTTTGTAAACGTCACTAGTAGGGCGAACTTCACCTTTGTAGATGACATCGCGCTCACCAATCAGGGCAGCTGCCAGATAAGACAGCGGCGTTAAATCACCACTGGCACCAACCGATCCTTCTTGAGGAATACGCGGTGAGATATCTTGATTGATCAGAGTGACGATCTGGTTGAGCAAATCGTGCGTCACACCAGAGACACCTTGTGACAATGAACAAAGACGTGTCGCTAATACGGCACGAGCTTGCTCATGAGACAGTATTTCGCCTAAACCACAGCCATGAAAGCGCGTTAGATGCAGTGGTAATTCATCAACAAGGTTTGGCGGAATTGCAACGGTACATGAGTCACCGTAGCCCGTTGTCACACCATAGATCACGCCTTCTTCTTTCAATAGGCGTTCTAAAAAAGCGACACCGCGGTCGATCTTTGATGTGAACTCATTACTTGAGTTCATCGAGGCTTTTGCGCCTTGTGAAATAGCGACAACATCCTCAATCGTGAGGCGTTCGGCACCAAAGGTGATGCTATTTGGATTTTTTTTCGTCATGGTGCTTGCTCAATGTCCAAAAGTTAAAAAAGTTGTACCACTGAAGCGGTGCTTTCAGTGTGTAGTGCTGAAGTCGGTCTGCGTATTTCTGCACGACTTGCTGTAAAGATTGTTCGCGAGTCTTCCTTGGTAGCTCTATCTTGTCGCTGAAATGCTCAAAATAGACATTAAAATGCGGTTTGGTTTGTGAGTCATCTCGTAGGCCAAACAGTAAGAATACTGGCGCTTTGAGAACAGAGGCTAACATAAATGGCCCTTGAGGGAAGGGAGCTTCTTTACCCAAGAACTCTGCCCATACTGAGCGACTCTCTTTGCTGGTGGAGGTTCTATCGCCAACGATCACAATCCATTCACCTTGCTCCAATTTTTGTTGCAACAAGATGGCGGTATCAGGGCCCATCGATGTCACCTGAATCAGGTTTAAATCAGATTGTGGGTTTACTGCTTTCATCACCGAATTAAAGCGTTCGGCGTGTTCCGTGAAGACCAGCGCATTGATTTTGATGTGTGAGTGTCGACGTCCCAAAGCTCGGCACAACTCGATATTACCAAGGTGAGAACCCAGGATTAGCACACCTTGCTGGTTTTCCACCATACTTTCGAATTGCTCTTGACCATGAATAGTCAGGTTATCGACTGAGAAATCACCTTTCCATGCGGCTAATTTGTCTAGCATGGTGTGGCCAAACGAAAGCAGGTGGTTATAACTGGTTAATTCAGCGGGTAACTCAATATTCTGTTGCTCTGCGTATGTCTTAAGCTGGAATAGGTATTGCTCAGAAGCGTTTCGCGCGCGTTTGCCTGTCAAATGGTAGTAACGCATCACACCGCGCAAAATTAGGTTGAATACACCTCGGCCTAATAGTGAGTACACAGCTAACAACAGTTTGATACCGAGAACTGTGCCGCGCTCTTGAGTTCTGGACCAATGAGGCTGTTCAGTGCTATTTGGTATTTGCTGCGCCTGATTGCTTTCTGAAAATTGTGTCGAAGTCGTTGGGTGATCTTCAGAATCTGATTTGAAGTGACGAGCAATCAGCTTAGGGGCTCTTGGCAGCATGCCGAAGAACAGTCGAGTATGCATCCAACTGATTTTTACGTTGTCCCACAGCGCATCGAAATGAGAGACACCATTTTCAGGGTAGATGACTCGCGTCTCAATGAAGTCAATGTCGCAACCTTCCCAGTATAAGCGAACCAGAATCTCGATATCGAAGTCCATTCTCGAACCGACATCGTATTTATTCAGTACTGTTTGTGTCTTATCGATTGGATACGCTCTAAAGCCACACATGCTGTCTTTAATTGAGAGAGATAGAGTTTCTATCCACACCCAAATATGTGTCGCGTAGCGCCCGTAGAGCCTTGCCTTCGGTACGCTATCGTCATAGACAGGCTGACCTGAGATCAGGCGCTGGGGCTTAGCTTGTGACGCTTCGATTAATGCGGGTAGGGCGTCTAGGTCATGTTGACCGTCAGCATCAATCTGAATGGCATGACTAAAGCCGAGCTCCTGTGCTCGCTTGATGCCAGCCTTTACGGCACCGCCTTTGCCTTGGTTCTGCTCAAGCGTCACCAAGGTTACGTTTGAATTCTCTACTAAGGGAGCCAGAAACTGTTTCGTGGTGAGTTCACTGCCATCGTCAACGATGATGATCGGCAACTCAAAATGATGGAGTGACGACACCACTGCAGGCATGGTTTCGCCGTGGTTAAAGCACGGAATTAGGAAGCAAGCTTTGTAGTCGCTTTCTTTTGTTACGTGTTGAGAAGCAGTCTCAGCAGGAGCGCTATTCACTTTTCTCTCCCAGCTTCATTTTTCCTGAAGAGTGGGTCTGTTCACCGCTGTTTGAGGTGTAGCTGAAGCTCAGCTTGTCTTTGTCAGCATCCCATTTGAGTGATAGCTGGATTGTGGCGTCAGGAAGGATAGGCTCTTGGAATTTGATGACCTCCATACCTTTAAAGTAACCAGGGACATTTAACTCTTGGACAGCATAGTGAAGTGCCCAGTCAATTTGTGTCACACCGGGAAGAATAGGGAAGCTCTTAAAGTGCCCCTTAAAATCGGTGATGTCTCCGGTAACATGGAGTGTCAGGGTCGATTCTTTCTCTACAGTGTCAACAGCAATGACGTTTGGTTTTCTCTTATCCATAGCGTGTGCTTAGAATCCTTGGGCTAAAATGGGTCTTCTGACAAAAATATAAAAGATAATCTCAGTATAAAATGCGACCAGTGATTTTTATGATTTGACGAGCTGCTCTATGTGAGAGGTTAGTCGCTTGCCTTGGCTGTTGAGGGGGATCTCATCAACAACACGATACTTTCTTGGAATAGCGATTGGCTCTAACCATTTTCTGAGTTCTGAACGTAACATTAACCAGAATTTACCTTTACTCATGGTTGCGAGAGTCGCTTGGCCTTCCTCTGATAATACCAAAACTGACGCCAAGATTAAGCGTTCAGGCTCTTCAAAGGGAATGACCACACACTCGCTTATCCAAGGTAGTTGCTCCAGTCGCTTTTCAACTTCAACCAGTGATACTCGTTTTTCTTCTATCTTGATCACTCGGTCGGTTCGGCCTTTCAATATAAATTGATTATCTGAGACCATTTCGCACTCGTCTGCGGTTTGATACCAGTTGTTTTTGTCGATGTACGGCGACAATAACTTAATGCAATTCTCACTATTGAGACTGGCCTTAATACAGTCAAAAAGCTGCCAAGGTGTTTGAACGCTCTGTTGCTGACGAAACGCGATGCCGCCGGTTTCTGTGCTGCCAAACACTTCGATAGGTAAATGCCCAAGCAGACCTCGTGATTGATGAGCCGACTCGGTAGGTAAAGGGCCACCAGAAGAGAATACCCCCGCTAGATGCGTAGACTTTGTCTCGTGTTTTAATCGTTTGAGTAGCGCAGGGCTGCTGATCAGCACGCTCTGCTTGTTAGCGTGAGACAGGATCTGTTCCGGGTATTCGAGATTGTTTCGAGAAAATGGAACGCTAGAACAAAGCGGCCATAAGATTCGAAACAACAGACCATAGATATGTTGGTGTGAGACGGTGCTGTGGACTTGGTTGTCTTTAAGCAAGGCGCCCCAGTTTTTATCTAGCTGAGCGATTTCAATATCTAGGTGTTCTAAGGTCTTATGGATTGCTTTTGGTGTACCGCTTGAGCCTGAAGTAAACAAGGTCAATTGGATTGCTGCTAACTCAATGGCGGGAAGATTATCGGTTAGAGGTTCTCGTATTTCGGTGTCTAATAAGGTTTGGATATTGCGAACTTCATTTATTTCCACTGCACCAATCGCATCATCGACCAACAGACAGTCAAAATGCTCACTCAGCTCGGCAAGCGCACACGGTTGATAGTTACCTGGCAAGATGATGTGTTTGTTGCTGGCTGCGCACGCTAAAAAGGCCACTGAAAATAGGTAGCTGTCTTGGGTGCAAATCGCAACTCGTTGAAAAGGGGATGAAGATAAAAGCTGTACGAGTTGAGATAAGTCGTCGTTAAATGTTTGCCACGAAATCTCGCTATTGTCGTCAAAGCAGACAATACAATCAGGCGATCTGTTCTGACTGAGAAGTTCAGACAAGGAAGTGTAAGAGACGGTTTGGGTCATAACAATTTAACTCTGACGAATGCGCTGTCTTACTACCCACTCTCCTGCAAAGAGCAACCCTGCAAATACATAGCTGAGTAAGCCATTGTATAGGGTCCATATTTCAAGAGGTTGGAAGCAGGTGTAAAGGGCGATAGAGCCATTGATAACAAAGAACAGACACCAAACTTTGGTGACTATTCGTGTGTAATCAACGCCACTTTGTGGAAGTTCTGGCTCTTGGAGGCGAGCAAGCCGCTCGATAATCGTTTGCGGTTGCCATAGGCTCGAGGCGAACACAACCAGCATACAAACATTAACGATGACGGGGTAATAAGTTAGCCAGCCGTGCTGTTTGAAGGTTAACCCTAATGCCAGCAGAACAATTCCGGCACTTCCGCTGATCCAAGCTAGGTGTTTTAGCTCTTTGATTTTAGCCTGACCACCGGTGAAAATGCGGACAGCAAAAATAGCGGCTAAGACGATACCAACGGTTTGTAGGCCAAACTTGTTGAGTCCAAAGTAAACCGCTATTGGATAAGTGAAAAGTATGATTGCCGACAGTAAAGTCAGCAGAGGACGCATTATGCGTCCTTCAATAGTTCAACGACAGACTCGACAACGTCATTAACGGTGCGTACTGCTTTGAACTCTTCAGGCTTGATCTTCTTACCTGTAACGTTCTGTAAGTGAACGACCAAATCAACGGCATCAATGCTGTCGAGGTCGAGGTCGAGATAAAGGTGTGCTTCTGGAGTGATATCTTCAGCATCAAGCTCAAACAGCTCGATAAGCGCATCTTTAACCTGGTTGAATACTTCTTGTTGGTTAGCTTGTGTCATAAAGATCTGTCTAGTTGTTCGTTTTAGATGAAATGTAGTTAGCTAGGTTTTCAACCGATGCAAAATGCTGGCGAGTGTTTGAATCGTCGGCATCGATAACAATGTTGTACTTTTTCTTGATAGCAAGGCCGAGCTCAAGGGCATCGATAGAATCTAATCCAAGTCCATCACCAAACAGTGGTGCTTCCGTTTCAATTTCATCAATGCTCATATCTTCAAGATTCAGTGCGTCGATAATCAGTTGTTTTAGTTCGTTGTGTAATGTTTCCACTTAGGCCTACTTAGTACTTTATCTAAATGCTACTTCAAGGGGGGCGATTCTACATTATGTGATGTATTTTCGAAACGCTGATATCACCAGTTGTTTTATTGATGAGCTAAATATTTTCTTCGGAAGGAAAAATAGTCTGTGCAAGGTGTTGATTGAGGCGCCTTGCTGCCGAAGTTAAGTTATTTGAATTCTCAATAAAAGGTGCGACGTCTATTTTACCTTTCACTGCGATATGAAAAAAGGGTTTAGTGGCAGGAACTTGATACCATTTTTTCTCTTTTGTTAAGAATGTCGGAGAAACTGTAATATGAATCACGCGTAAGTCGGTTTGTGTTCGAGTGGCAATTTGTGCCGCACCACGTTGTAAGGATGGTTCAATTCCTGGCGTTGTGCGAGTGCCTTCAGGGAAAACTAACAATACATTTCCACGCGAAAAGCGTTCTTCACAGCGTTCTAAAAGATCGTCAGGGGTTTGGTTGGGTATGTATCCCGCTGCTTTGACAATCCTCTTCATAAACGGGTTTTCCCATATTGCCGCTTTAACAAGACAATCACATTGAGGAAGTTGAGAGGCGATCAGTACATAGTCAATCAAGCTAGGGTGATTGGCGACAATGATGCAGTTGCGATCTTCGCGGAGCAGTTCGGCGCCATCAATTCGGTAATCAATCGCGCCTGTAAACTTCATTATTTGGCAGAATGCATTGAATGAGAAACGGATTAATCGCTGTGCTTTGAGCTCTCTTTCTATGACGTTGCGAGTCGTTAGGGCGATCGAAGGTAAGATTAAGAAGCTTAAGACTAAGCCTCCCAAACCAAAGATGGTAAAGCAGAGCCCCGTCGCGAATACTCGCCAACATTGGCCTACTTTGCTCATTTCTGTGCACCTGTTTGCGCGTTATTGACCCAGGACCAGTTTTGGTGCTTACCAGCAATAGTCCAATGCTGTGTTCCCAATAGGATATGTTGTAGCGTTTGTAGGCCTTGCGGTAAATCAGCTGCTGAGTTGTCTCTAACTTTGGGGGTGCTAGCGATTGGTTTACTTGTTACTGCTCTCGAAACCGAGTAGTCACTGCCTGCTGTGAGTACTAAACCTAGAGCGTAGTCAGCATAGTGCTGATTTTCATATTCTCGATATACATCAGGCAGAGGTTGGTCGAAGTCAATGACGAGTACACGATGTGACGGATACTGATGTAGGTAAAGATAAGCTTCAATCAGGGCGTTGTGAAAGGTATCTTGCCCAGCAGCGATAGAGGTCAGTGGAATCGGCGCTTTTGCAGCAATCGTTGTTAGACCTGCAGCGGTGTTGTGTACCGATTGGGAAAACGCCATTGGAGAGGCGTCGTCACCTTCTAATATTGATTGAATTAAAGTGGCTGTTCGGTGGAGCTCACCATGTCGACTGGCAAAAACCAGATAATCAATCGAGGTATCTTTTAATAGGGTTAATGCGGTTTGGACGGCCAGTTTGCTTTGCAGGCTCATTCGGCGGCGCATCATAGGAGGGATGGCTTTAAATTCAGTTGAGCCATTTTGTGGCCAATCTAAATGAGTGCTCCACGTTTGCCACTCGGCAACGGAATAGAGGCCTGGCGAATTTGCTGACCATTTTTCAATATTAAACGACATTAATTGGGATTGATTTGACATAGAGTATTGATTTACTTTGGGTCTAACTAATACTATGCATGCTTATAAATAAACACGGGTAAGGAGTTTAAATGAAATTACTAAAAATAGCCGTTTCAATGTTATTTATACTCGTTCTTGCAGGCTGTGGACGTGTCCAACCTGTAATGAATATTGAGGATACTCCAGTTGCTTTGAATCTTCAAAGTAAACAGGTGAAATCAGCGATTTATGAGTCTGCTGAGAACCGAGGTTGGTTGGTTTCAGAAATTAAGCCAGGCCTAATCCGTGCTGAACTGTATGTCCGTTCACATCATGCTGTGGTTGATATTCCATATAATGATAAGTTTTACTCTATTCTTTACGTCGAATCCGAGAATTTGAAGTACGACGATGGTGAAATTCACCGTAATTACAACCGTTGGGTTAATAACTTGAACGTTGATATTAAACGCAAGCTTGCACAAATGGCTGCTATGTAGCTCTCTATTATTTTAAAGTTAGGTTTTTCGTGTCGGAATATAAATTAGATCCATTTAACGCATTAGAAGCAAAAACAGAAGCGCAAAAATTGTCTTTTGCTCCTATTGTTTTTCATACAGCTCGTACACTTCGTGATTTAGGTATTTTGAAAGCGTTAGATGATGCGGGCAATGATGGTTTACCCGCTGAAACTATTTCTCAAGCAACGGGTGTATCCGAATACGGTGTCAAAGTTCTGCTTGATATGGCGTTGAGTGCTCACATCGTTACTTGGGATAAGCCTCATTATAAAATGGCTAACCTAGGTTTTTATCTATTGCATGATGGCATGACCAACGCAAATATGGATTTCACGGCTGATGTTTGTTATGCCGCGATGATGCATTTAACCGAAGCAATAGAAGAAGGTACACCTGCAGGCCTGAAAGAGCTGGGTGATTGGGAAACGATTTATCAAGGTTTGTCTCAATTACCAGAAAAAGCAAAAGAGAGCTGGTTTAAGTTTGATCATTTCTACTCAGATCGTTCGTTCCCTGTGTTGCTTGAGAAAGTTTTCAGTAAGAAGCCTAAATCGCTGGTGGATATTGGCGGTAATACAGGTAAGTGGGCAATGCAATGTTGTAACTACGACTCTGATGTCGAGGTGACGATTGTCGATTTGCCGCAGCAATTAGAAATGGCAATGGCAAACGCAACACAGCACGGTCATCAAGATCGAGTGACTCCATTCCCCGCTAACATGCTTGATAAACAGCAAGCGCTGCCGACAGGTACGGATGTGTGGTGGATGAGTCAGTTCCTTGATTGTTTCTCGCCAATGGAAATTCTTAGCATATTAAAGCGTGTTCGCTCTCATATGTCAGAAGACGCGACTGTTTATATCCTTGAACTGTTTTGGGATGCACAGAAATACGATGCGGCTTCTTATAGCTTAAATGCGACGTCTCTCTACTTCACTTGCTTGGCCAACGGCAACAGCCGCTTTTACCGCAGTGAAGATTTCCTAGAGATAGTGGAAGAGGCTGGCTTTGATGTGGTGACTCGTACCGACGATATCGGTCTTGGGCATACGCTTCTGGAGCTGAAAGCTAGCGCGAAATAATCATGGTAAACATGGCTTAAATTAATGAAAAAACTGTCAACTCAAGTAGTGATCATCGGAGCTGGCCCATCAGGGTCTATTGCGGCGTCTTTGCTTCATAAAAAAGGCATCGATGTTCGAGTGATTGAAAAAAGCCTTTTCCCCCGTTTTTCTATTGGTGAAAGCCTGTTACCAGCGTGCATGGAAGTGATCGAACAAGCGGGCATGAGCGAAGCTGTGGCTAATGCTAACTTCCAATTTAAAGATGGCGCGGCTTTTCGTAAAAATGGTGTTTATACGGCGTTTAATTTTGAAGATAAGTTCTCTTCTGGGCCGGGAACGACGTTTCAGGTTCAACGAGGTACTTTTGATAAGGTAATGGCAGACTGTGCTGAAGCGCAGGGTGTTACCATTGATTACCAACATGAACTGATAGGCATTAACTTCGCTGAAGACCGTACTATATTAGATGTACAAATACAGGGTGGAGAGCGTTATCAGCTAGAGGCTCAATACGTCCTTGATGGTAGTGGTTTTGGTCGAGTGTTACCCAAAATGCTCGATTTAGAAGAGCCATCACGACTTCCTCCGCGCAAAGCTATCTTCACACATATTAATGATCATATCTCAGCAACGGATAGTGATCTTGAATACGATCGCAGTAAAATTTTGGTCTCGGTACATCCAACCAATCCTGATGTTTGGTATTGGTTGATTCCCTTCAGTAACGGAGTCTCTTCATTCGGTGTGGTAGGGGAACCTAAATTCTTTGAATCATACCCAGAAGACAAGATTTCGGCGATTAAGCAGCTGGCAACAGAAGAGTCGGGCTTGGCCGAGATTTTGGCAAATGCGGAGTATCCAAATCCCGCAGGCGAAATTGGTGGCTATTCTGTCAACGTTAAACATCTTGCAACCGATAAGTATGCATTACTGGGTAATGCAGGGGAATTTCTTGACCCTGTATTTTCATCGGGAGTGACTATTGCGATGAAGTCGGCTCAGTTTGTGGTTGAGTGTGTGGAAAAACAACTCAATGGCGAGAAAGTCGACTGGGATCGTGAATACGCTGAACCATTGATGATTGGGGTAAATACTTTTAGAACGTATGTTGAAGGGTGGTACTCGGGGGCTCTTCAGGATGTGATTTTCTATCAAGAACCAAACCCGAAGATAAAGCAAATGGTATGTTCGATTTTGGCGGGCTACGCATGGGATCAAAGCAACCCCTATGTAAACGAGTCAAAACGTCGATTGAAGACGCTGGCAGAGATATGCCGAAGCTAGATGGTCTATTTAGTATGTAATAGCATGCTAAATGGTCACTATGGTTAGCCATAAATCAAAACAGCCGCAATGCGCGGCTGTTTTTGTATCTGATAATCAGCCTCTCAGCTCGAGTACCAACTCCAGTACGTCAGAATCCAAAGTTTCTAACGAAGTTATCGAGGTTGATACTACTTCAGATCAATGCTGTTCAATCGTCCCATAAAGATAAGCAGCTCAATCACATCTTTGTGAGCTTCAAGCAGTGCTCGTTTGGTTTGGCTGTAGGCTGCGAGTCGACCGTGTTTCCGTATAGAACATACTTTCGTTCTGTATTTGTAATCACCATTCTCAGAGAAAACACGCCATTTAGCTATGTAGCACTCGTCGCGATGTTCAGGGTCACTCTGCGTTGGATTGGGCTTAAATACAATTTTAGGCTCTAAACTATGAGGCAGACGTGTCATGAGATAGGGTTCTTTGAGGACCTTTGGCCAAAACTTGCCCCAAAGCTGTCTACCTAGCTCATCTCTTAATTTGATGGTTTTCTTGAGTGCTTTGTCTTCCCCCATACGAACAAAGCCAACTGAACGATGTAATACCGTATCGTCGGGTGTATGAATGTGGATCTTAAAAGCGGTCTTACCTTTCGAGATAAAGCGGTAACCGGTAGCACCAATTAGATTATTCTGGCTCATAGTTTGCTAAATGATGATTATGTTATTAGTAAGGTTACGACAAATACCGCGAAACCGAAACTAATCCTCATGAAAAAAATAAAGCCTTAACAAAAGTGCTAAGGCTTTATTAGGAAATATGAGTTGATGGTGCTGCTAACTACATGATTTTCTGCATTACATCACCAATTTGAATGCTTCCCGCAAGGCTTGGTTGATCAATGGTGAGTTCAGCTTCGTTTTCATAAACGCGAGAAACCGTCAGGGTGATATCGCTTTGAGAGACCTTATTGCGCGGCAAGCCTCTTTGGTCGATAAATGAACCTGTGTGCCAAAGCTGAAGTTTGTCACCTTGTTGTACACCGTGTATTCGGCCTAAATCAATGGTCACCATATTCCCAAACACCGCGGCAACTTCAGGAAGCGTGATCTTACAAGATACTTCTGATTCTAAGTCCAACATAATATTTCGACTGACACGAAGCATCATACTGCCGTAAGTTGATGCCCAGAAACGAGCACTGCGGGTGTCGATTTCACTGGTCTTAGCAAATGGCCATTTTGCAACTTCACGATAGCTTCGGTTGTAAACCTGATGACCTGTTTTACCATCGAATACCTGCATTTCTAACGCAAATTGGCGATTGATAATGTCGTCTTTCAAAAGCTTCGATTCGATGGTTGCGGTTAAGTCGGTGATGTCACCACCTATGATGTACTGTGCCCCGGTATCTTGTGCGATCATTTTGATCACTTCCGGTCGACGCTTGTCTATGTCGTAATTTGTTGTACCAACAGAGACAAAACTGCGAGATTCTTGCGCCAGTTGTCGGTTAACAACATGGCCAAAATCATCACCAATGTTATAGATTCGACCCATCACAGCTTGTTGTGGAGAGGTCACATCAATATTACCGACCAAAAACGTCTTCTTATATTGGCTGTCATGGCAAGCACTTGCCGAAGGGTAGATGTCTACCCTTGCGGTGATCATGATATTGCCACCGCGTTTCTTCTCTTTTTCTACCAGGATGTAGCGTACTTCATGATTGGTAAATTGAAATTCTTTCTTTTTTGCATCTAAGTAGGGGGTGAGGTTTGCAATACTGCCGATGTCAGCGCCTGAGAACTGTATGGCTTTGTAGACGGCATCCTCTAAGGCGTGAACCCTTGCCGCATCCTCTGACGATACTATGGCCGCAGTACCGGTAACTTCATACCAAGAGGCATGAGTGCTGAAGCTGATGGTTGTCAGTAAACTTATTGAAAATAAGTAATAAATTATTTTTTTCATCTATTCGTTACCAGTTGGGTATAAATATTGCTTAACAAATATTTATAAGCTTAAAGCTGACTCAAGTGCGTTTTTCATAATCTGAACCATTAATGAAAAGCAAAGATTGTTCCAACATTGTAATCCATTGAAAAGAGTCATGGCGAGAACATATTGGAACAGCAAGCACTAAATATATCTGGAGATAAGAGAATGAAAAAATGGCTCGTAGTAATGAGTGTCATGTTAATGACATCATGCGCTTATTCGCCAATCTATAACGGTAAATCTGAGTATTCAGGCAGTCCGTTTATGTTGATGGACAGCCCGCGTCATACCATGGATTTTTTCGTGGAAAGCATGACCGAAGATTTGATCTTGTCGAATACGAGTATTTCAGCCAGAACACCCATTGCCATTACCTCGTTTGTCGATCTGCAACACATGGACACAACCAGTTGGTTAGGAAACTCGGTATCAGAAGGTTTCATTCATCAGTTTCAGCGTCGAGGTTTTAAAGTGGTTGATTTTAAAACCACCGGCTCTATCCAAGTGACCCACCAGGGGGATTTTGCTATTAGCCGCGATTGGAAAGACTTAGCCCAAGAGCAAGACGTCCAGTATGTTTTGACTGGAACTATGCTTCGTCAAGAAGGCGGTGTTCTAGTGAATGCTCGTGTGGTCGGAATGCAAACTCGCATCGTTGTTGCCTCCGCACAAGGCTTTTTACCTGCAGACCGTATTGGTCGTGACTTAGATACCCTGAACAGTATTCGAACTCAAGATGGGGTTATTATTCGTTCTGATCCAACGATCAGTCAGCCTCATACTGTTATTCTTCGCCCTTAGGAGTTCGTGATGAAGAAATTAATATTTGTTGTTGCCGCTTTATTGCTTGTCGGCTGTCAACCATTACAAAGCATGAGACCTAATGACTTTTTGGTTGCGGTTGGCTACTCGAGTGTCAGCGAGCAGAAAGGTCGTAATGACGAAGAGAAACGTATCCGAGCAATGAGAGCTTCTAAAATTGATGCGTATCGTGAACTTGCCGAACAAGTGTATGGTATGCGCGTGAGTGGTCGGGCTGAGCTTGAGGATCAGCGTCTTGGTGCTGAAAGAACTTCAGGTGCAGTTGATGGTGTTATCCGTGGGGCTGAAGTGGTGCGCAGTTACCCTGTTGGCGACAGCTATGTGACTGAACTACGGTTAGATATCCGAAAAATGGAACAACTGCGTAATTATGGCGAAGTTCAACCAGTGCCTGAGAAGAGACAACAAACGTTGTTCTAGTTTAAGGATCGTCTAGTTATAGGTTTCTCCTGTTATATTGGCTGCTATTCGCTTTCCAGATGGCGTAACGGCAACCAGTAACGGCTATGAATAAGAAAGCGGCAAGTATTAAAGTACTTGCCGCTTTTTTGTTTATCGGCTTGGGGAGTACATTCACAGGTTTAGTGGGAGATTTGACTAGTGTAACGAGAAGGGTAGGCTGAGATACAGATACAGATACAGATACAGATACAGATACAGATACAGATACAGATACAGATACAGATATGAGAGGGCGGTGGTTTACCTAACTAAGCTTTAACGTTGGTTCCTAGCGTAGAAATTGTATGCGTTTGGCCTCCGGCATTGTAGGTCATGCCAATTTTGCCGTGACTTTGCTGCATCATATTGCTGAGTTTTTTGAAGCTAAGGTGTGCTCGATTCAAGGCTTCGCCATTTACTAGGTTCGCTTGATGGCAGTCGTGCACTATGGACTTGATGGTTGCGACTAACTGAGCAAGTTCAGGGTTCTCGGTTAGTTCAGATATATTAGTATGGGCAGCGATTCGTTGATCGGTTGATCTTAGTTGTTCAACAAGAACCACTTTCTCTTTGGCTATTCGCTCAATATCGCTCGATTGTCGGCTTGTAATAGCGATTTTCTCTGAACTCAATAATTCAGATAAGGCTTTGGCATTTTGAAGTTGGAAATTAACTAAATCTGCTAGTGCCGCCATAATGTAACCTACTAATAACCTCGTGTACTTTAAGATAATAACTTTATTTAAAAGCTAATGTTTGCTTAAAGACCTTTTAATTCGTTTTCAAATTTCATCATGTTGTCGGCCAACTTTTCTGGATCAACAGTGTATGAGCCATTTGCGATCGCTTCTTTTATTGCCGCGACTTTCACTGAATCGAAACTTGGTTGTGCTGCCATCTCTTGATGGAGTTGACCAATCGCCTTGCCTTGTTGGCTTAGTGAAACCGCATCTTTGCTTGCGGGTGATTTAGATGACACATCAGCTCTTGATGCCTCAGACTTAGAATCAGAGCGCACTGCTGAGCGGTTAGTGCTCGCTAGGGTTTGCCCTGAACGAATATTATCAATACCTGCCATAGTTAAGCCTTTTTCTTCAAAATGGGAACCTGTACAGTCAATATCGACCATGGGTGAGAATACTTTAGCAATTTTTAGCTCAATAGTCGAAAACGAACCAAACACCTCAACCGTTATAATTGGATGTTAGAGTTGAGAATAAAAGCGCTAACGATACCGACACTTTAAAGTGAAGTGTTAAAAGTAAACCGTGACTTCAGACATGCTGGTAACAATACCTTCGATTATACGCTGTGATTTGTCATTTTTCACCCTAACTTGATCACCCATTGAGCCATCGGTAAGTGCAGTACCTTTGGTGGTAATGGTCATGCCACCTTTTACTGCCTGTATGATAACCTTCTCATTTCGACATACGACACAAATATCGCCTCTTTCGACAACATCACCGGGTCTTAGGTTCTTTTTTACCTTAGCACCGATGACTTGTTGTGGAGTGGTAAAGCCTTGGCGACGAAATTTGTTGAGAGAGATCATCGCAGTTGTGACGTCGTATTGACCGACAATTTCGCCTCTCGCCAGTGAACGAGTCGTTGTGACAAGTGGTACTGACATTGAAAGGCGCACTGGCACGTAAACACGCCATTCATCAGGAACACAACGAACTAAAACAGTAATGCTGCTGCGAGTGTTGGTTGTTGTAGAGGCACTTGTCTCAAGGGGGATAGGACAATTTGTTGCTTTGATTCTAGAGTCTACATTAGCGGAATTAACAAAAAGTTCACCGCCTCGCGGTTGCTCCACCGAGTCAAGGATGTGTTGCTCAGCCGCTGATTGGATCATGTCAATTTGTTCCGGCGTTGCCGCGTGTGTAAAAAAACTAAACAATATTGTTAGAATGCCGATAAACTTAGCGACAGTTTTAAAAATAGTTCTACACATAGCTATGGAAAAAAGATATATGTTTGCTTTATGATATGTCATTTTATTTCTCTAGTGGTTCGTAGCCTGCAGTAGACTAACACTTTCTATCCAAAAAGTTTGATATGGAGATGAGCTCATGACGGGTATTCTTGATTCAGTGAATCAGCGTACGCAACTCGTCGGTCAAAACCGATTAGAATTACTAACCTTTCGCCTAATGGGGCGTCAGCGTTACGGTATTAATGTATTTAAAGTGAAAGAGGTTTTACAATGCCCTCGTCTGACTTTAATGCCAAATTTACATCATCTCGTAAAAGGTGTGGCTCATATTCGTGGTCAGACAGTTTCTGTCATTGATTTGAGCCTAGCGGTAGGCGGACGTCCTACATCTGATATCGATAAGTGCTTTGTGGTGATTGCTGAATTTAACCGTACTATCCAAGCATTCCTCGTAAGCTCTGTAGATAGAATTGTTAATATGCACTGGGAAGCTATTCTTCCACCACCAGATGGTTCAGGTAAAGATAATTACCTAACAGCGGTAACCAACATCGATAATGAATTGGTTGAAATTCTGGATGTTGAAAAGATTCTTGCTGAGATCTCACCTGTTGATGAAACCATGGATAGCAGAATCGCAGAGGAAATTGCAGAAGTTGAACAAGAGAAAGAATTGGTTCGCCGAATCTTGATTGCTGATGACTCGACGGTTGCTCGTAAGCAGGTTCAACGTGCTATAGAATCTATTGGTTTTGAGGTCATTGCTGTCAAAGATGGTAAAGAAGCCTATGAGACTCTGATGAAAATGGCATCGGAAGGCAGTATTTACGATCAAATTTCATTGGTGATTTCAGATATTGAAATGCCTGAAATGGATGGATACACGCTGACTGCTGAGATTCGTCGTCACGCAGAACTAAAAGATTTATACGTAATTTTGCACTCATCATTGAGTGGTGTATTTAACCAAGCCATGGTTGAGCGTGTAGGGGCTAACTCCTTCATCGCGAAATTCAATCCTGATGAGCTTGGTGGCGCGGTTAAAGCTGCGTTAACTAACTAAAAGAGACATTAATGACTGCTATAACAATAAGTGATCAAGAGTATCGCGATTTCAGCCGTTTCTTAGAATCTCAATGTGGCATTGTATTAGGTGACAGTAAGCAGTATTTAGTGCGCAGTCGTTTAAGCCCATTAGTAACGAAGTTTAATGTTGCTTCATTGTCTGATTTGCTAAGAGATGTAGTGACAGGTCGAAACCGTGAGTTGAGAGTGGCGGCAGTGGATGCTATGACGACTAACGAGACACTTTGGTTCCGAGATACTTATCCGTTTGCTGTACTAGCGGATAAACTTCTACCGGAAATAGCGGCAAATAAACGTCCTATCAAGATTTGGTCTGCGGCAAGCTCTTCAGGTCAAGAACCATACTCAATGGCTATGACGATACTTGAGACCCAAGCACGTAAGCCGGGTATGTTGCCAAATGTATCGATTACCGCTACTGATATTTCAGCAAGTATGTTAGATATGTGCCGCACTGGCGCTTATGACAACCTTGCCTTGGGCCGAGGACTTTCTCCTGAGCGCCGTCGCACTTTCTTTGAAGATGCTGGCGATGGTCGTATGAAAGTGAAAGACAACGTTAAGCGAATGGTAAACTTCCGTCCTCAGAACTTGATGGAGAGCTATGCACTGTTAGGCAAATTCGACATTATCTTTTGTCGTAACGTGTTGATTTATTTCTCTCCGGATATGAAGTCAAAAGTACTTAACCAGATGGCAAATAGCCTGAATCCTGGTGGTTACCTGTTATTGGGTGCGTCTGAATCGTTAACCGGCTTAACAGATCGTTTTGAAATGGTTCGCTGTAATCCAGGCATCATCTACAAATTAAAGTAATTAGTGTCACCACTTTAAGGTGCAATATTACTGTCCAAATTTAAAACCCAGCCAAGTGCTGGGTTTTCTTTTTCTCATTTAATCTATATCTTTAAGTCAGAGTGACATTCCAATTTACTCTATTTGTTGGCTTGTATATTGCAAGTTTACCCACGAGTAACCTGTAAAAGTAATGGTCGGCCACTTTATTTTTAAAGTTGGTATATATATTGCTTGGGTTATTTCATAACAGTCAGTTCTTGAGTTGAGGTTTACATGGCTATTTCTTTTGACAATGCTTTAGGCATTCACCAGCACACAGTTGGTGTACGTGAGCGTAACGCTGAGGTGCTTTCCACCAATATCGCGCAAGCTAACACGCCTGGGTATAAAGCAAAGGGATTAGACTTTAATAAATCACTGCAGGCGGCAAGTTCTGGGGCAAGCATTGGTCTTAGCCGAACAGACGGTCGGCATATTTCTGCCTCAACAACGGTGAATGGGGAAACGAAGTATCGAATTCCTACGCAACCTGATACTGGAGATGGCAATACGGTTGATTTGGATTTGGAACGAAATCTTTTCATGCAAAACCAAATTAGGCATCAAGCCTCTCTCGACTTCTTAGGAAGTAAGTTCAAGAATTTAACTAAAGCGATAAAAGGGGAATAACTAGATGAGCTTATTTAATGTATTCAATGTGACTGGTTCTGCGATGAGTGCTGAATCTGTTCGTCTAAATACTACCTCAAGTAACCTTGCTAACGCAGACAGTGTAAGTAGCTCTGCTAAAGACACTTACAAGGCTCGTCACGCAGTGTTTGGCGCTGAGTTAAATCAGGCACGTAATAGTGGTCACACTGTGCCAGTAAAAGTATTAGGTATCGTAGAAAGCGATAAACCGCTGAATGCGGAGTACAACCCAGATCACCCGTTAGCGAACAACGAAGGCTACATCTATAAGCCTAACGTTAACGTTATGGAAGAAATGGCAAACATGATTTCAGCATCACGTGCGTATCAAACAAACGTACAGGTTGCTGACTCGAGTAAACAAATGCTGCTGCGTACGCTGCAGATGGGTCAATAAGGATAAGGAGGTAGCAAATGGCTGGAATCAACAATGTTGGTCAAAGCGGCTTGTCCTATGTTGACCAGCTGAAGAGTCTTCAAGATGGTGCTAAGAAGCCCGATGAAACGACAGGTAAGCAAGATCTTAAACAAGATGACTTCTTATCGTTGTTGACTAAGCAACTTGCACAACAAGACCCTTTTAAGCCGGTTAGCAATGACCAGATGATTGCGCAAATGGCTTCATTTGCGACCGTAGATGGCATTGGCAAAATGAATACACAGTTTGAAAGCTTGAATTCATCAATGACCTCTAACCAAGCACTGCAGGCATCTTCTTTGGTTGGCCGCGATGTATTGGTTCCTGGAGCGGCAGGTGTGAAACAAGGTGATGGCGGTATGGCGTCAATGGTTAAGCTTCCTCAGGCAATGGACAATGTAATGGTCCGTGTTGAGAATGAAGTTGGCCAATTGGTTCGCACTTTTGATATCGGCTCAAAACCATCTGGTGACACGCGTGTTGAGTGGGACGGAAAAGACGAAGACGGTAATCCATTGCCGGCCGGTAAATACAACGTGAAAGCGTCGGGTTTATTGGAAGGTGAGAACACAGAGTTCCAAGTGTCGAGTTATGCGAACGTGAACAGTGTGCTTCTTGGTAAAGGCGATGGCAACGTACTACTCAATCTGGCTGGTTTTACATCGCCAGTACGACTTGCTGAAGTACTAGAAGTTGGTAAAGCGTAGCTCTTTTTAGAGTGATTATGCTAGCTAGATTAGGAGAATATTGGAATGTCATATGTATCTTTAAGCGGTCTATCCGCTGCACAGTTAGACCTGAATACAACCAGTAACAACATTGCGAACGCAAACACATTTGGCTTTAAAGAGTCTCGTGCGGAGTTCGGGGATGTTTACTCAAGCTCGTTGTTCACTAACGCAAAAACGACGCCAGGAGGTGGTGCGCAAGCTAGCCAAGTGGCACAACAGTTCCATGAAGGTTCAAGTATCTATACGAATAACCCAATGGACTTGCGTGTAAGTGGTACAGGTTTCTTTGCAGTATCGAAAGACCGTATGGTGCCAGAGATCAATGAACTAACGCGTAATGGTGCATTTCACCTAAACAAAGACAACTACATGGTTACGGCCAATGATGAGTTTCTTTTAGGTTATGATGTCGATCCAAACTCGGGTGAAGTTCTTTCTTATGCACCAAAGCCTCTCGACATTCCAGCTGAGTTTGGTAAGCCTAAACAGACAGAAAACATTGAAGTAGGGGTTAACCTTCCTGCGAACGGTGATCTTAAAGACCCGGCAACATTTGACTTCAAAGATCCAGATACCTATAACCGTGCAACGTCTTCGACGGTCTACGATTCTATGGGACAGTCTTACAAGTTAACGACTTACTACCTAAAAGATCAGACTCAACCGAATACTTGGCAAACGTACTACACCATGTCAGATGAAACGGGCGAGAAGCCGGTAAATATTACTGGTGGCGACGCGACGAATTCAGCAGGTCATGTTGGTCACACCATGAAATTCAACAATGACGGTACCTTAGCAAGCCTTAACAGTGGTCAGCCAATTCTATCTGATCCTATCGGCGCTGGTGAGAACGCAATTGATTTGAACGGTGCAGATCCGACACAGGTACTTAACTTTGGTCTGGATTCTTCAACTCAGTTTGCCGCTCCATTCGAACTGTCTAGGTTTGATGAAGATGGCGCGACAACTGGTTTCTTAACGAAAATCGATTTCGATGAGTACGGCAGTGTTCTAGGCAGTTACTCAAACGGTGAAAATGTGATACTAGGCCGCGTAGGTTTAGTTCGTGTACCTAATGAGCATGGTCTAGATAAGAAAGGCGGCACTCAATGGGATTCTACTAACGCTTCAGGTGATAAAATCTGGGGTGAATCAAATAAAGGTTCATTTGGTAGTATCAACAATGGCTCACTAGAGCAGTCGAATATCGATATGACTCAAGAATTGGTTGATTTGATTTCTGCTCAACGTAACTTCCAAGCGAACTCTCGTTCTCTAGAAGTACACAACCAACTACAACAGAATATTCTTCAGATTCGTTAATCGTTTCGAGCGTTTGAATCATCTGCGAATACCCAATTCAATGTTATTGAATTGGGTATTGTTGATGAATTACGTATGGCTGTTTGTTTTTCTATTTGCCGCCCCTATTGCCGCCCGGTAATGCCTCTGGCAACAATTCTTCCTCAATGATCCTTTATGGTCAGTTTTTTTTGTTGTTTCTCCGTTTAAGTTTTTGATAAATAACAGTTAAAAATATTGGCATAGTGTTTGCTTTATTAGTTCCAGAAAATGATTTTTGGAGCAAAATTATGGATCGCGCACTGTTTCTTGCCATGAGCGGCGCTAAGCAAAATATGCAGGCTTTGCAGCTGCGTTCGAACAACCTTGCCAATGTAAGTACAACGGGTTTCCGTGCTGATTTAGCACAGGCACGTTCAATGCAAGCGTATGGCGAAGGTATGCCTACTCGTGTTTTCAGCATGACAGAGCGTCCGGGTCATAATTTCGCTCAGGGTAGTGTGGTTACTACAGGCCGAGATCTAGACGTCACCATTCAAGGTGATGGTTGGATTTCAGTTATGGACAACACTGGTCGTGAAGGTTTAACTCGCAACGGTAACCTAAGGGTTGACCAAAACGGTCTACTTACCAACGCAAGTGGCCATTTAGTGCTTGGTGAAAACGACGCACCAATCACGCTCCCAATCCCAATCAGTAAAGTAGAAATTGGTACTGATGGTACGATTTCGGTGATTCCTCAAGGCGCTCCAGCTGAAGAATTAGCCGTAGTTGATCGTATTAAGCTTGTGCGTCCAGATAACCAAAGCTTGTTTAAAGATACGAATGGCCTCTTCCGTTCGAAAAACCCAGATCAGGCATACGAAGCAGATGCAGCGGTAACGTTGCTTAAAGGTGCTATCGAAGGCAGTAACGTAAATGCCGTAGGTGAAATGACCAGCTTAATTGACTTACAACGTCAGTTTGAAATGCAGGTCAAGATGATGAGCACAGCAGAGGAAATGGACAAGTCGTCTGATTCACTGCTTCGTATGAGCTAATAGAATTTTAAGGAAATTACTATGCATCCAGCATTATGGGTAAGTAAAACCGGTTTAGACGCCCAACAAACCAATATTTCAACAATTTCAAACAACCTTGCCAACGCCTCAACCATTGGTTTTAAAAAGAGCCGCGCGGTGTTTGAAGATCTGTTCTATCAGAATATTAACCAACCAGGTGGCCAATCGTCTCAGAATACTGAGTTGCCAAGTGGTTTGATGTTGGGTGCTGGTTCTAAGGTAGTTGCAACCCAAAAGGTGCACACTCACGGTAACGCACAAACAACGTCGAATAGCCTAGATATGATGATTGAAGGCGACGGTTTCTTCCAAGTTGAGATGCCAGACGGTGAAACAGGTTACAGCCGTAATGGTCAGTTCACATTGAACGGTGACGGCGCGATCGTAACATCGGGTCAAGGTTATGCCCTACAACCCGAAATCGTTATTCCTGAAGACGCGATCTCGGTAACGGTTGGGAACGATGGTGAGGTGTCGGTTCGTCTACGTGGTCAGCAAGACAACGTCGTGGTTGGTCAAATCACTATTACTGATTTCGTAAACCCAGGTGGTTTAGAGCCCATTGGCCAAAACCTTTACTTGCCTACAGGTGCAAGTGGTGACCCGCAAGAGGGTGTTCCGGGGTTGAATGGCTTAGGTAATGTTCGTCAGTCTATGCTTGAAGCATCCAATGTAAACGTAACTGAAGAGTTGGTTAACATGATTGAAGCTCAACGTGTATACGAAATGAACTCAAAAGTTATCTCGGCGGTAGATAAGATGATGAGCTTCGTTAACCAACAACTGTAGCTAGTTAATTCGCTGTTTACTTATTTCTTTTGATCGTTCTGTTTACCATTGCCCGCTGAGAGTATGTCGCCATGAAACGTATTGTTTGTTTAGCCCTATTTTTGTCTATGACTGGCTGCGCCCCATTGGCTCCAATTGAAACTCCGGCGCAAGAGAACGCAACCACAGTGGTTGATGCCGTAGAAGGCGACAAGTCGGCCCAGGAAAGCTCTGGTATTATCGACACACTTCGAGATAGAACGGACCCTATTGCTGGTGATCCTGCATGGGCGCCAATTAACCCGAAGAAAAAACAAGAGCATTATGCGGCAGCAACAGGCTCACTGTTCAATGCTAACCACATTGGTAGCATGTATGACGACTCAAAACCTCGCGGTATTGGTGACATTATTACAGTTGCGTTAGATGAGAATACGCGAGCGACTAAAAAAGCTAATGCAGATATGTCTAAATCGAACGATGCATCGATGGAACCGTTAGCTGTAGGCGGTGAAAACCTAGAACTTGGTAAATACAACTTTTCTTACGATCTGAGTAACACCAACACCTTTGCTGGAGATGCATCAGCTAACCAAAGTAACAGCATCAGCGGTTACATTACGGTTGAAGTTATTGAAGTATTAGCTAATGGCAACCTAGTGGTTCGTGGTGAAAAGTGGATGACGTTGAATACGGGTGATGAGTACATTCGCTTAAGTGGCACCATCCGCCCTGATGATATCGACTTTGAGAATACCATTGCTTCGAACCGTGTTTCGAATGCACGAATTCAGTACTCAGGTACGGGTGTGCAGAAAGATATGCAAGAACCTGGGTTCTTGGCACGATTCTTTAATGTATCTTTGTAGAGCTAGAGACTGTGTCGACATACTGACACTTTCAGAATTATCTAATTTCAAGCTAACTCATTATAAATTAAAGCAATACAGACAGGTTACTCAATGAAAAAACTAACACTCGTACTCTTCGGCATGCTATTTCTTGCCTCCAGTGCTCATGCCGCGCGTATAAAAGACGTGGCAAAAGTAGCGGGTGTTCGTAGTAACCAACTTGTCGGTTATGGTTTGGTGACGGGTTTGCCGGGCACCGGTGAGACAACTCCCTTTACCGATCAAACGTTTAACGCAATGCTGCAAAATTTTGGCATTCAATTGCCGCCTGGCACCAAGCCAAAAACCAAAAACGTTGCGGCGGTAATCGTTACCGCTGAACTTCCGGCATTCTCCAAGCAAGGTCAGGAAGTAGACGTAACGGTGTCGTCTATTGGTTCAGCAAAAAGCCTTCGTGGTGGTACTTTGCTGCAGACTTTTCTTAAAGGTCTGGACGGTCAAGTGTACGCTGTGGCACAAGGTAATTTGGTTGTGAGTGGTTTTAGTGCTCAAGGCAACGATGGTTCTAAGCTCGTTGGTAACAACCCAAACGTCGGTATCATCTCTAGCGGTGCGACGGTAGAGCAAGAAATCCCAACCCCATTTGGTCGTGGTGACTACATCACTTTCAACTTAATCCAATCTGATTTTACTACGGCTCAGCGTTTAGCTGATGCGGTTAATAATTTTCTAGGCCCTCAAATGGCGTCTGCGGTAGATGCGACTTCTGTAAAAGTTCGTGCTCCACGTGAAATCAGCCAACGTGTGGCTTTCTTGTCTGCCATCGAAAACATCGAATTTGACCCTGCAGAGGGCTCTGCAAAAATCATTGTTAACTCTCGTACCGGTACTATTGTTGTTGGTAAGCATGTGCGCTTAAAAGCAGCAGCAGTAACCCACGGCGGCATGACAGTCGCAATCAAAGAAAATCTAAACGTAAGTCAACCTAACGCATTCTCTGGTGGTCAAACGGTAGTCGTTCCTGATTCGGACATCGAAGTAACCGAAGCCGATGGTAAAATGTTCAAGTTCGAACCCGGTTTAACGCTCGATGATTTGGTACGCGCTGTCAATGAAGTCGGCGCCGCACCTTCTGATTTAATGGCAATCCTTCAAGCACTGAAACAAGCGGGTGCAATTGAAGGTCAGTTGATCATTATTTAAGGGATAAAGCATGATTAAAAATAACAATGACATCGGCTTTATTCACGATATTGGTAGCCTAGACCGTCTTCGTCAACAAGCGGTAAGCGGTGAAGAAGGCAGTGAAAAAGAAGCGCTAACCGCTGCAGCAAAACAGTTTGAATCTATTTTTACCTCGATGTTGTTTAAGTCGATGCGTGATGCGAACTCGAGCTTTAAGTCAGATATGTTAAACAGCCAGAATGAACAGTTTTATCGTCAGATGCAAGATGACCAAATGGCGAGTGAACTCAGTGCGTCAGGTTCGCTCGGTCTTGCGGACATGATCGTAGCTCAGTTAAGCGCTGGCCAAGCAAATGATGCAACTGAAGATAAGGTTCGCAATGAAGGCTTTGATACCTCTCTGCAAAGACCGCAGTACTCGGGGCGTTCACAAGATAGAACACCCGAAGTTCAATCTGCGCAAGCTATGTCAGCAACAGACGTGTCAGTAGCCAAACAACCAGTTTCCTTCGATTCTCCAGAATCGTTTGTTGCCTCAATGAAGCCTTACGCTGAAAAAGCAGCGAGTGCGCTCGGTGTCGATTCATCACTGCTATTGGCACAAGCGGCACTTGAAACAGGTTGGGGTTCTAAGATGATTAAGAACTCTTTGGGCAACAGCAACAACCTATTCAATATCAAAGCCGATAGAAGTTGGAAGGGCGATAAGGTTGCTACTCAAACTCTAGAGTTCCATGGTAAAACAGCCGTTAAAGAGTCTGCTTCTTTCCGTTCTTACTCTAATTTCGAAGATAGCTTTGATGATTACGTGAAGTTCTTGAACGAAAATCCAAGATACGAAACGGCATTGCAGCATCAAGGTAACTCTGAGAATTTCATCAAAGGCATTCACCAGGCGGGTTACGCAACCGACCCTAACTATGCCGACAAAGTTTTACGAGTTAAAGCTAAGATTGATGAGATGAAATAGCGTTATTGAATGCACTCGAGAGCTTGCCACCGGCAGGCTCTTTTCTTATCCGCCCCTTCAGTCTTACGCACCATCCATAGTTTTCTCCTTACACTTCAACAAATTATTGTCTTTTAACTCTCCGTTATTTCTATTGGCACATATATTGCTAAATATCTTAATAATAAGCTGTAGTAGTTAATCAGTTCATGCTGATTTTGTTAAGTTTTTTGGGGGCATTATGGCGTCGGATCTTCTGAATGTAGGAGCACAAAGTGTTCTTACTGCTCAGAGACAGCTAAACACCACTGGTCATAACATTTCTAACGCCAACACAGAAGGCTATAGCCGCCAGTCTGTGGTTCAAGGTGTGAATGACCCGCGCCAGTACGGTGGTCAAACCTACGGTATGGGTGTGCATGTGGAAAATGTTCGCCGCTCGTGGGACCAATTTGCCGTCAAGGAACTTAACCTATCAACAACCAATGCCGCTAACAAAGCGGATACCGAAGCTAACCTGGATATGCTGTCAAGCATGTTGTCATCGGTTGTTTCGAAGAAAATCCCAGAGAACCTTAATGAGTGGTTTGATTCTGTTAAGACGCTCGCTGATACCCCGAATGATGTGGGTACACGAAAAGTCGTCATAGAAAAAGCTGGGTTATTGAGTAAAACGTTAAATGAATTTCATGAAACCGTTCGTCAACAGTCTGATTCTGCGAATAAGAAATTAGACATGGGTATCGAGCGAGTTAACCAAATTGCATACGAGATCCGTGATCTTCAGCGACTAATGGTACGAACTCCTGGACCTCATAATGATCTACAAGATCAGCACGAACAGCTAGTTAATGAGCTTTCTGGTTACACTAAAGTGACGGTGACACCACGAGCTAATAATGAAGGCTTTAATGTCCATATCGGTAATGGTCATACCTTAGTTTCTGGTACAGAAGCGAGCCAACTGAAAATGATCGATGGCGTACCAGATGCACATCAGCGTCGTCTTGCTATCGTAGAAGGAAAGTCATTAAAGGCGATTACTAACCGCGATATTGATGGACAAATCGGCGCGATGTTAGACATGCGTGATGAACATATTCCTGCAGTTATGGATGAGCTTGGTCGTTTGGCGACCGCGTTTTCATACGAGGTCAATGCACTGCAATCGCAAGGTTTGGATCTCAATGGCAATGTAGGTAAAAACCTGTTTACCGATGTGAACTCTGAGTTAGTGGCTAAGTCTCGTGTTACTGCTCACGGACAGTCAAAAGCGGATGTCGCGGTCTATATTGATGATACTTCTGCTCTGAAAGGCGGCGAGTATGGTCTGAAATACGATGGCAGCGATTATGTGGTGATTAAGCCAGATGGCGAAACGGTAAAAGTTAGCACTAATTCAACCGGCAATGCCTTTTATTTAGATGGCATGCGAGTGGAAGTTCGAAATCCGCCTGAACTGGGTGAGAAGCTTTTACTACGCCCAACCCGCAATTTTGCCGCGCAGATTCAGATGGAAACCAAAGACCCTAAAGATATTGCGGCGCAAAGCTATGAGGCATCAACTACCTTTGCCAAAGGCACTGCAGGTTTCAAAATTTTGGCGGCAGGTCAATTACGAGAATTTGAAGTGATCGTGTCACCAAAGGGCGAACAGTTTGCAGTTACCGATCCTAAGGGCAACATACTTATGCAGCCTCAACCGTATCCACCACAAGGCCCAGTGACGATTAATGGCACAACGTTTGAACTTACACCGGGCGCGGTGGCAAACGATAAATTTACGGCAAACCTTGTCCCATCAGAAGGTGACAATGGCAACTTGCGTAAATTGCAAGATCTCCAAACAGGCAAAGTCTTGGATGATGGTGAGTCTACGATTTTAGATCTTTACCACAACTTGAATACCAATACGGGCTTGAAATCTTCAACGGCAAATCGCTTGAGTGATATTGCTAGGCTAGAAAAAGAGTCAGCTCAAGAACGTATTGCTTCAGTCTCTGGGGTGAACCTAGATGAAGAAGCGGCAAATATGATGAAATTTCAGCAAGCGTACATGGCTTCTTCACGCATCATGCAAGCCGCCAATGATACGTTTAATACTATTTTGGCTTTGAGGTAGGAGATATAAATGTTGACTCGTATTTCTAGCTTTCATAATTATCAGTCAGTACAAAATGACTTTCGCCGCCAAGAAAACAAGGTGCATCATAATCAAGCACAACTGGCTTCCGGTAAGAAATTACAGTCGGCGAGTGATGATCCTTTGGCGACGCATTATTTACAAAACATCGGTCAGCAATCTGAGCAACTTAAACAGTATGTCGATGCGATCACTCTAATTAGAAACCGCCTTGAACATCATGAAGTCATGGTCGCCAACTCGGAAGGGTTCGCGGATGAAGCAAAACGAACCGTGATGGAAATGATTAACGGTGCACTTTCTCCGGAAGACCGCTTAGCGAAGAAACGTGAAATTCAAGAGTTATCGAATAATCTTCTGCATTTAGCTAATACTCAAGATGAGTCAGGTAACTACACATTTTCAGGAACCAAGCCCAAGAGCCAGCCATTTTTTCAAGATAATGAAGGGAACGTTTCTTATCAAGGTGATGACTATCAAAGAAAGATGCGAGTAGCAACGAGCTTTGAAATGGCAATGAATGATCCGGGCAGTAAGTTGTTTATGGAAATAGATAACCCGTTTGGTGACTACGAGCCTCAATATGATCTTGAACCAGCCTCTGAGTTATTACTAGGGCGCGCAACCAATAAAGCTGACGATAGTTCTACTTATAAAGTGACTTTTGTTGATATGCAAACAGGCAAGTTCGCTTACCAGCTTGAAAAAGATGGCGAAGTGGTTGCCTCGGAAGATTTTGATCCTTCGAAAGGTGTTGTCTATGAAGGTCTGAATATCCAATTCAAGGGGCAGATCACGAAGGGTGACTCGATCACTTTAGAGCCGAGAAAGACATTTTCTATTTTTGATACATTCAAAGATACCGCCGAACAGGCTGAAAATCCAGTATCGGATGCATCGGCAACGGCAAAACTGCACCAAATGACAGAAGAATTTCATGCCGCGTTTATTCATTTGACTAAGGCGAGAACGGATGTCGGTGCACGTTTGAGTACGTTGGATATTCAAGAGCAGCAACATGAAGATTTTAAGTTGTCTTTAGCGAAAGCAAAAAGCAACTTTGAAGACTTGGACTATTCGAAAGCCATCATTGAATTCAATGAAAACTCTCGAGCGTTACAAGCTTCACAACAAGCGTTTGGCAAGACCAAAGACCTGACCTTGTTTAATTATATTTAGCTGTGAACAGTCGTTAATCTGGGGTTAGTTCTCTGCCGTATGTGCTATGCCATACGTGCGAATGATTCTATCGATTGCCGCTTTTTTATTCAAAGTGGCATGTTTGAAAAATAGCGGCAAAAAACGGCAACGAGAGATATCAATCTCTTGTTTTCTCTACTTAATATAATTGGCTTTTATAGTAATTCATTTTTAAGTGTTTGTTTTTCATGTTTATTTTAAATTTATTGGAATTAAAATAAAAGTTGGCACACAACATGCTTTTATACTTTTCATAAATGATTAATACAGATCTTAAACCTTATCTAGGGTTTATCGCGTAATACACGGTCAGTGCTTATCCATATGAGAGTAAAGCTGGCCGCTTCGCAGAAATTTTGCGAACTCATAAGGAGAGCAATATGGCTATTAATGTAAGCACTAACGTATCTGCTATGACAGCACAACGATACTTGAATAAATCGTCTAATGAACTAGCGACTTCTATGGAACGTTTGTCATCAGGCCATAAGATCAACAGTGCAAAAGATGATGCAGCTGGCCTACAAATATCAAACCGTTTAACAGCACAGTCTCGTGGTCTTGATGTAGCAATGCGTAATGCAAATGATGGCATTTCGATTGCTCAAACTGCAGAAGGCGCGATGAACGAATCAACGAACATACTACAGCGTATGCGTGATCTAGCGATTCAGTCATCAAACGGCACTAACTCACCAGCAGAGCGTCAAGCATTAAACGAAGAGACAATGGCTCTTCAAGATGAACTTAACCGTATCGCAGAGACAACAGCTTTCGGTGGCCGTCGTTTATTGAATGGTTCATTTGGTGAAGCTTCATTCCAGATTGGTTCAAACTCTGGTGAAGCGATGATTATGGCGCTGACTAGTATTCGTGCGGATGATTTCCGTATGGGCGGAACAACATTCGACACTGAAAACGCTAAAGATAAAAGCTGGGAAGTACCAGTAGCAGCAAAAGATCTTAAGTTTGAATTCAAAACTAAAGCGGGTGAAGAGATTACTCTCGATATAAGCGCCAAAGCCGGCGACGATATCGAAGAACTCGCAACTTACATTAATGGTCAATCTGATTTAATTAACGCATCGGTTACTGATGAAGGTCGCATACAGGTATTTGTTGCCGAGCCAGATTTAGATGGTGAGATGAGAATCTCGGGTGGTTTAGCCTCTGAACTAGGCTTCAAAAATGATGCTCCTGAAGGCCAGGAAACCACAACCACGGCGGATGGCAAAGTTGTACCTGCACCTGCTGTAGGTCGAACGACATTAGTTCAAGATGTCGATTTGAATACTGTAGCTGGTTCACAAAACGCAATCAGTGTCATCGACTCTGCAATGCAGTACGTTGATTCACAGCGTGCTGATTTGGGTGCGAAACAAAACCGTCTAAGCCACAGTATTAATAACTTGGCAAACGTTCAAGAGAACGTAGACGCTTCAAACAGCCGAATCAAAGATACGGACTTTGCGAAAGAGACAACGCAAATGACCAAAGCTCAAATTCTGCAACAAGCTGGTACATCTATACTAGCTCAAGCAAAACAGTTGCCTAACTCTGCAATATCACTATTGCAATAGTTATTGGTTGAACTCGCTATTCGTGTTCAGACGTGAACCGCTTAGCGAGGGATACTGGCAAGCATACTTACTATTGGGTGTTTAGCTCTCTCATCTCTCACCTGCTATCCATTTTTACGGTAAGAATGCAACGGCGTGTCGGAAATGTGTTCATTTCTCGATGATCTCCGCACAGGCTCTGACACGCCAACTAGCCCCGGTTCCTTCACAGGAAAAGGGGCTTTTTCCTTTCTATTTCTACACTTTTGTTTTCTTTTAGAGCGTCTAGTTTACTTTTCAAATCCGTAAAACCTCGATCTCACTTACCTGTTTCACGACAAACAACTCAACTCTTTGTATAAGAAGCATACCAATCTGAACTCTTTGGCGACTATTCATTTATCTACATTGGGTAACTCAAATAGTGATTAGTGTGTTTTTTAAACACTTTTTAAATGCGTTCTCAATTGAAGACTGCCACTGTTATAGAAAATTTGAGATTTTAAGTGCCTGATAAATTTGATTTTAATATTTAATTTGTGGTTTTTTGAAAGTTTTTCTAAAGCTTCTGAATTTTGAGCCGTTATTAAAAGTAACTTAGAGATAACTACTTGGTTTTCCGAGACGTCGGAAACCGCTATACCGGAAAATCAA
>NZ_JBFRTD010000030.1:0-6599 GCF_041473955.1 Vibrio sp. 10N.222.54.E6
AAATCCCAATAATACTTGAGTTATTTCAAATGAAACAAGAAGTACATAGGTTTGAGCTATCAATAAATAGCACTATCTCTGAAGTCTATGGCCACTTTACTAAGGCAAATAGTGACCAAAGCCTCGATAGAATGTTTGAAGGTCTTCAAAAAAAACTCAGGAAAATTACCTGCTCAGTGAGAGAGAGGGAGTGTACTCTCATTAATGTGTACATTGCATACGGCAGAAGACAAGAGGACTTTGATGGTAGAGGGAAGACTTGTAATTATTTTCCTACAAGGAGAATCGAAAGTATAATGAACACCCATTCTAACCTTTCGCCAGAAGACCTGCTAGGTGAGGCTTTACGATCTTTAGAGCACTGAGCTGGAACTTTAACGTTTTCTAGATTAGCGCATGATAGCTGAAAATATGAGCAAAAAAATTAAGAGTAATTACACCATGACAATGCGATAGAGTCAGACCATGCTCTAATCAAAAAGCTCATCGAAGCGATTCAAGGTCTTTAAAGGTTACGGATATTGAACAAGAGTCAATTTGATTTTTGGTTAAGCCGTGACCGGGCAGAGGTGAGAGTGCACGAGGGATCAGCGTTTTTGAATGAACTCTTCAATACATTTACAGTTTAAGTATAAAATGAGGCGGCCAAATAGCCGTCCCAGACACACCATCTGACTTGTTTATTCACTCATTCCTTTAAGCCAAAAATTAATTCAATTTCATCATCAAGTCTTCTGCCCGTTGGTATAAAACCAAGTTTTTGATAAATAGAGAGCGCATTGCCTTTTTCTTTATCCATCGTGGTCAGGGAGACGCCTTTTAAACCGATAATGGAAGCGTATTTCTTACTGAAGTTAATCGCTTGACTCCCCAATCCCTTTCCTTGGAAACGATGGTCAATCATGACGCGCCATACATATAAATGCTCCTTTTGAAAGTGTTCATCGTGTGTGTCCAGTATTCTAGGGTCAATCAGAGAGATCAGGCCCGCAGGTTTATCGTTTAAGTAAATACCATAGTTGATACTATCGTCGTTAAAACTGGCTTCTGCAAGCCACTCTGCGTTGTTAGCAATGAGTTGTTTTTGAGACTCTTCCACTGAGAGAGCAATAATGTCATCGATAATGGTATTGTTTATTTTTAAAAAGCTAATTTTATTCATGCTTATTTACCTTGGGTAGGTATTTCATTAAAAGTAACTGGCCAATGTAAGGATCTTGATAAGCTAATCTTGAGTTATCAAAATGGTAATGCCGCTTTTGTTCCTGTCATTTAACATAGGCTCTTCAACTATCTTATAGATCTCTTTATCTGGCGCATGCTAGAACTCGCCAATCGTTTTTCATTAAGGTATATAGTCACAGTAGAGTATGCTTTCTCAAACAATGAGGATGGAAGTTCTTGTTTCCTATTTTGTCTGCACCCATGACAGAAATATGAGTTCCAAGCGTTGCCCACGATGATTAAAAAAAAGGGTCCGTACAGTATTTTTGCAACAGTCCCGTTACAAGAACCAAAACAAAATCCCTGCTAGAGTGCTTACTAGTGTAATGAAAGAGAGCTTTAACGTGTTCTAAGCCAGTTACATGTTGTATGTCACTTATCAACTAAAATGGTGGCTCTTCTCTTACCGCCTTTGCACTCAACAGTGACGTTCACTCCATTGACGAGTGCTTTCTCATTATTCGCTCTGGCTCTCACATCGAGTTCAAATTTGGACAACGAGTTCGGTAAGCGCAAAAGAAAGAGTGCTGGTTACCCTTTTGCTTTGGTACAGGCCAAATCTTGATGTTATCGAAGATGGCCAATCGCAGTGCTAAAATAGACAAAACTCTGGAATATTGCAGCTAATGTTATCGAAAGCTATTCTGCACTATTTTTGTAGTTTGCGTAATTGGTGTAGCCAAACTCAACACCAATGATACGAACCGCCATATAAGTTTTAGCCCAGACCATTTGACGTATTATTCCGGAATCTTTTGTCTCTTACAGTATGACTTTGTAAGTAAAATCATTACATAATGAAAGCGTATTCACTAGGTTGCTAGTTCAAACCTTGATGCTTTGGTTTTTCTAATAGCGATAAGATGTCGCTCCTAATGAATTGATAGCAGAGTAGTTTCTTACGTCTAAAGCGGGACTTGATTGGCTGAACCAACGATAAATATAGGACGATTCACAATAATGCCGTGCTTGGCCGACATATCACTCAGATTGACATTACTCATGGGCGTTGATTAAGCGACTTTCCATACTTGTTAGAAGAATATTTATTACTTCTAAATCGTAGTCAATACAATGTTTCTAAAAATGACGTACTCTCTTACCTTTATCGTTTGGGTATAAAGAGAGTCGATTTAAAAGTGGGCAGTAAAACGTTGAATATTTTATAAAACTTTGACCAGAACGTTATATAAGGGCTTCAAGGAAGGTAATAACCTTAGTCTTTCGGTCTTTTTTATGACGTTGTCACAATGAAAGTTGGGTGAGGCGATAATTCCCCTCACTCAATTAGTACCTGAATATGATAACAATAAGGCCGATGGGTAGGAAAAGTCTAAAAGTTTCGTACAACGTCATACCATCCGGATGAAGGTGGACGTTAAGTGGGAAGGTGATGAAAGGGTTCCACATGACTCCGCGTTTAATCGAAGAAGGGACCTGTCGTATGACAAAAGAAAGTGCCGCGCCGTTTTTTTTTCTTATCCTTATTTTTTATTGATTTAACTATTTATCTCCCCACGCGCCGTCCTTTATTGATGGCCATTTACTTGCTCGGCTAATGAGAAAGTTGTGCTAGTTCGTCTTTATTCAATCCTGTGACATCCATAATGGCTTCCTGATCTAGACCATTAAGCATCATCTTGTGCGCCATCTCCTTGAGGGCTTTTTGGCGACCTTCTTGACGTCCTTCTTGGCGGCCACGTTGCTCGCCTTGTTGGCGCAATTGTTCTGCAATAGTCATAAGTGTTTTCTCGTGTTTCGGTACTGATGAGGCCAGTGACGTAATTAACGCCTCTAGGTTGATTTCTGTTCACGCATTCATTTTAAGATTGGCCAATGGGAGAGATATTTAAAGCGAGCTGACTGCCCTATAGAAACTAACCTAAACAAGGGCTCTGTTAGTTTCTATATGAATTCTGGGCCTCTTAATTGAGGGGGGTGTAGTGAGGGTTTTGAAAGAAGCGACTATTTCGCGATCAAGAAATCCTCAATTGATTTTCCAGCATCAAGCTGTTCTTGAATTATGGAAGGGGTGCGACCTTGACCGGTCCAGGTTTTTTCTATGCCGTTCCCGTCTGTGTAACTATATTTAGCAAGGCGAGGCTTACGTTTACCTTTTATTTTATTCTTTGATTGACCTGCTAGAGCTTCTATAAGAGCTTCAATATTAACACCATCGACCTTGATTTGCTTTGCGATTTCAGCGACTTTGGATTCTTGTTCAGCACGAGCTTCGCGCTCTACTTCTTCGCTCTCTTGGCGTTCAAGAAAGACGGTCGTTAACTTATTCAGTGCTTCTTCAAGTTCCTCAAGTGTTAATTCACGAGAGAACGCACGAAGCGAGCGGATATTAAGTAAAGTTTTTATCATTTCGGTCATGTTGAGTCCATTTACATTTAAATTGAGATAATATTACAAATCAATAAGATACACAAAAATTGTCGAAACACGTTTTCTCCAAAAATAGCGTTGTGAATATTCCCTCTTAGGCATATTTTTCTAAATATCAATGAGTTATTGCCTATCTTCATCCGAGAATGATGCTTTTTTAGGGTAAATAGTTCGAGCGTCGCTAAAGCTTATGGATTTAAAGTGGCTGTACTGAATATCTTTGATTAATTTAGTGTTCAAACTTTCATGAGTAAACGCACAGTAAATATGCAAGTTATTGATGGCTATAGAGGATAGAGCACTCTCAAGTTGAGTTTCAGTAACCATGTAGATCAAAGGGGGTATTTCGGAACATCTCATATAACCATCAACCTCGTCATAGCATGTTGATTATTGCATGTGTCTGCATAAAGAAAAGTATGAATAGTCCTAAACTCTTATTGTGTCTCTGCATTGAAAACTGGCGTCCGTAAGGTTTGGGTGAAATTTTCACCTACCACTAGGATGGAAGGCTCCGTGTCACAAGGTGAGTATCGCAGTATATTATACTAGACCTAAATCCGGATTTAGGTGGAAAAATGAAGAAGAGAATTGGACCCTATGCGCAAACCTAGCCTAGCTAATGCCAATTTTAAAAGGTTCATGCGTAAGCCAGAGTTGCGTATTGAAAAGCTCTCTCTTTATGACCTATTTGGTCAGACTGGCTTTGGGTGCGTTGTCATATGGGAAAGCTTTCAGTCAAGGTTGAAGATGGGTATTTAGTCGGACATTGTCTACCCAAGGTAAAACCGAGAAATAGAAAGGCACTATTCAATCGTATAATCGTTATCACTCTCGGTGCAATAAAAGGTGAATGACTTCATCTTTCTCTTCAGAGTCAACTTCAACGCGATAAAAGCCTTTGGCTTTTAGCGCTTCAATTAACGCTTCCAACCGATGGGTTTTCACCGTCATAGCCAGGGGTTTTATCTGGTTATTGTCTTCATCAAACCCTTGCTCTATGCTTTTTTCTTTCATGTAAAGAGTATCTCGTTCCATTTCTTTTGTGGGGTCTTCCAACATAGTTGGAAACTGATGCTGCTCAAATAATTCCGTTAACATGATATAGAGTTCATCAGCCTGTGAGAACTTGGCTTGATACCCGAGATTCAGTTGATTTACCTCCCACATTTTTTTTTCGAGGTTGCCTGTTACACTTCGGCCAATACTGATCATGGTTTTGAGTTCATTTTTACATGTCGAGAACTGAGGCCGTTTTACTTTTGGTTTGATGAATTTTACCAACAGTTCATTTCTTCTTTTCGTTGTCCAATATCCACCTTGTTGACTCATGGTTAAATACAGTGCGAGAAGCGCATTCGTCACGATCTCATCAAGGGCTTGATAGTGCTTAAGGTTTCGACTCATGAATTTATTCTTTCTCTTTAATTGAAGCTTCCTAGCTGTTTTTCACGATTTTAAATTGAGTGCGTAATCAGCGTGTATTAAGGCTTAAATAATAAGGCGCATTCAAAAATTAACGGGGAACGCGAACATATACCTGCTCAAACTTTAATGGCACCGCTCGTCGCAATCCCGTAGCTGGCGAAGCCAGTCGAAGGGTGAGCAAGCGGTATTTCGAACCTCTTAAACCACCATGATTAAGCCTCTTTTCTAGACACAGAATCAATAGAAGGTAAGAGATCCTAAATATTTTTTTAATTGATTGATACTGTTAACTTTTCTTATTCTTTTTTCAAGCGAGACTATCGAATCATCAATCATTTCAAGATACTTTTCCATTTTGGCTTGCGTCTTCTTCTTGCTTGGTGCTGAGAATTGTCTCCAGACTTGAGACTTAACTCCTTGTTGGCTAAAGATGTCACGGTGGGCCCGATTTAAATCCAGGAGCTTCATTTCGAGCAAATGCTCCATTCTCACTAAAGTTGTTTCATCAAGAAGGTGCTCAGAATCGGGGACATATTCTGTCAGCATTCGGACTAAGGTCATCACATCATTCTCTCGTTTGGCCACCGCCAGTTTCTGCATTAAACGATGTTTCTCTTCTTTCTTTAACGGGTCAGACTCTTTATCTGGATGGATAACACTCGCAATGCGTTTGTACATTTTGTTGAGTTGAGTACCTCGGAACATTTCTTTGATGTTAAGCGCGTCGTCGTCTTCACTCTCAAAATAATCGAATTCAAAATCGTCCCAATCGTCCTCATTTTGGGCCCGTGGTGAAAACGAGTCGTTATTATGTTTAACAAAAGAGGCCCATAAGGTACTGATAAAAGCTTCAATGGCGAATGGATCACCAGAAGCCAGAATTTCACGGATTTTTTTGTGGGGTAAATCAATATCAGCGCCGAACATCTCCTTCATGCCGTTTTCAAATTCTCGACAAGCTGCATTGAGCGCTTGCTGTTTCTCTTTCTGAAATACTTTATTATGATAGGTTTCATACTCTTCGCATAACGCCTCGACTTTGTCTCTATCATTGATAAAAGGGCGATCAAGCAATTCAATTAACTCCTGTTCAATCGCTTGCATCAAGCGATTGCGGATATTGGTTTTGAGTTTTTTTGAGGTCAAAAATGACATCAAGTGCTTAACCCAGGCACAGTGAAGATGGTCGAGCTTTTTATCATAGGGAGTCAGTTTATCTTTGTATTCAGAAAAAAGCTGATTGACCTTGAGCTCGGCCTTTTGATTACGCCGTTCATTTTTTTCAATCTTCCTCCAGAGCTCAGATAAATAATCCGACTGAGAATGTGGAACGTTGTTTGAGTGAAAAATAGGAAGTGTCATATCCGTCCTTTTCTCTTCTAGTAACCCATGTGTTTTTCTAGGCTAACAGCGTAAGAAGAGAAACACCTCGAAGTAATACTAATTTATGTTCCTTGAGTTTGAATTACCCTCTGACGCTGATAAATCGAAACGCTAATCTTAGTATTCAAGGGGCCATTCATTTTGTAAAGCAGTAAGCTTAAGCGGCTGAATAA
>NZ_JBFRTD010000031.1:0-85022 GCF_041473955.1 Vibrio sp. 10N.222.54.E6
GTTCGCAGAGGAAGCGGCACCATTCGGTCTTTGCCGCCTTTTCCTTCGCGTATGTGAACCCGCATCGTTTGGCTGTCGATATCGTGAACCGTAAGGTTGAGTCCTTCACCAAGGCGTAATCCCATGCTGTAAAGAGTTAAGAAGAACACTTGATAACGGGCTTGTCGCGTGTGGTTAATCAGCGAGCTGATTTGTTGCGGTGTGAGTATGTCAGGCAGTCGTTTTACCTGTGGCGGCTTGACGATATTGAGCCACTTCCACTGTTTACCCAGTGTGTAGCGATAGAAAAACTGCAAGCCATTACGATCGAGTTTAATGGTGCTCCACGAGTGGGTTTGGATAAGAGACGCAAAGAACTGTTTGAGATCGGCCGTGGTTAATGTGTCAGGAACGTGATCGAAATGAGCGGTGATCCGACGAACAGGACGAGAATAGGCATCAATGGTCGCGGGTCGTTTACCTTGCAGCTTTAGGTTGGTAAGGTGTTGTTCATAAAGGGTGTTGTAGCGTTTTAAGTCGGTGGGATTCATAAGTTACTCCTGTCAACGACCATCAGGGTGATGGTGTGACAAGAGTATGGCTTGCACTTGTTTTACTCTGCCGCGCAGCGGCTTCGTTCAACAACCTGTTTAAGACAGATTCTGTAGTTGACCCGATCTACTGGACACCTTCAATTGTAATTGGAGGTGTTTATGCCAGCTTATAAATCAGGTAAAAAACTCAACAATATCCCACGGAATTTAAGGTAATTGCCATCCGATTTTCGCTTCGAGAAGGAGCTACAGTTAAAAGCGTGGCGCTATCATTAGATATCCACCCTTATATGCTTTCTAAATGGCGAAAGGACTATCGAGAAGGGGGTATTATGGAAGATAAACGCAAGAAAAGGACTCAGATCCCGAGCCAGAAAACTGAGTCTAGTCGGATTGCAGAGCTTGAACGTCAGAACGAACAACTTAAGCTCGAGAATGACTTGTTAAAAAAATGGCAACGATTCGTTGCCCAAGAAAATCGACAAAATTCCGATTCATAGCCCATTACAAAACACGTTATTCCATAGTATTGATGTGCCGTTTTCTATCTGTTTCTAAGTCGGGTTACTACGCATGGCTTGGCAGAGAGCCAAGTCGCTATGCTCAAGAAGAGCAGGCTTTGAAGAAGCGAATAATTAAAGTGTTTTCTCAGAGTCAAGAGACCTACGGTAGTCCAAGGGTTCATGCAGAGCTTAGGCGCCAAGGAGTTTTGGTTAGCCGCAAGCGTGTGGCTCGGATCATGAGAGAGCAAGGCCTACGAGCGCGAAGTTATCGGATTTACCTAAAGATGGCCAAGCTACATCGGTTCTATCAATCGATTAAGAATATTGAAAAAGATACACCAAAACCAACGGCAGTTAATCAACAATGGTCTGGAGATCTAACGTATATAAAGCAAGGTAAACGTTGGATGTATCTAGCGGTCGTTATCGATCTTTACTCGCGTAAAATCGTCGGTTGGTCGCTTGGTAGCAAGAAGAGTACACAGCTAACGATGAGTTCGTTGAGAATGGCAATTAGAAATCGAAAGCCACAAGAGCGATTATTGTTTCATACCGACAGAGGCTCTGAATATCGAGCCCATGAAGTTCAAGCTTTACTATCAAAAAATGGAATTGTCCCGAGTATGAATCGTCCAGGTCATTGTACTGATAATGCGGAGGTGGAGTCGTTCTTTCATACGCTCAAAGGCGACATAATTAGGAAATATAGCTACGTGGCATTTTTGAACTCCCTCGAAGTAAATTCTTACTGTTTTGCATAGTAAACTAGTTGCTCTTAGCCTATTGGCTTTACAATGCCAATTAGGAGTGGATATGTTCAAGTGCCCAAACTGCGCAGAGCCCTTGACTGTGAGGGATAAGTTTAAATTCATCCCTGGCAAACTAATAAAATGCAAAAAGTGTTCTCATGAGTTAAAGCTGTTCAAGGTCTATTATTATGCTACCTTTTTTGTTGCAGCTTCGGGTAGTTCCCTTTTCGTCAATCAATTCGGACTTAACGAGTTAAATGCCGCAGGATTAACGTTTGCGTGTTGTTTTTTGTGGTTTATATGTCAACCAATTAGGAAAGCGTAGTTTTAACAAAACGACGTTTAAGACGGATTCCCAACGCTTGGCATTTTCGGATTGCTTTGAATTTAGTGTTTACGGCACGATGGTTTAGGTTTGGTGGTCAACGTTTACCCACTGCTTAACGCGGTGCTAGTTGCCGTACGCCGTATTACGTTGCTCACCACATAAGCGGCCGTCATACATCGCTAGCCAATGAGTGATAGATATATGATTTACAAATGGATTTGTGTTTTAGGATGTATAACTCTCTTGATTTACAGTTGTAGCCGAAAACAAGAAATACAAAATGGCTGCTTTCAATCGTTCTCTATATTGGCAACCGATTATTTTGGAACAAGTGAGCCTCAGGTATGGAAAATTATTGGAAAGAATGCGGGTGACGACTTCTTGCTGGATAATGAAATTTTGGGTTTTGTTGTAGACCGTGATTTTAGCTCTTATATGGAGCCACTTGCTGATAGGGAAGTGCTTAAGTTCACAGGTCGCGTATATAAGTCTTGGCCGAGTTGGCCAGAAAAACACCTTGGTGGCGGCCGCAAGAACATTCAATATGAAGTCCTTATTAACCATGGTAAGTATTTGGTTCTTGATAGAAGGTCTAGAAGTAAACACATACCATCAATTGAAAAGCGCTGTGATTTTTAACGCACAGGCGTATAACAAGCATTTGAGAGTGATTCGCAACGCTTGGCGTTTTCGCTTTGCTCAAAGTATAGCTAAGCGCCGCTCACAACTTAATGCAGCGTATACGCTTCGATGTCAATGGAAGGGAAATCGATGGAAATATCAAAGAAAGTTATTGTAATCATTACCCTTACTATTTTGCCTTTAGTATTTTTAGGTTCAAAAGTACTCACGGACACGAAACAGCGGCTGGTTGATGAAGAACTTAATCTTGTCCGTCCGATATTAGAGGGGATTGCTGAAAATTTAAAAGAGCCATATAGATTTCCTCTGGATTCACGTTCAGAATTACAGGGTTTTGCCTCATTTAATACTGCTTCTCGATTTCCTCATTTATATCATGCTGCCATAGACTATTTCGCTGAAGTTGGAGAGCCGGTATACGCTATTGCTGATGGTGTTGTAAGTTATTCTGGTTACATGAACGGTTATCCTGGCGTTGTGATTATTGATCACCCAAAAGAAAACCTTTATTCATTGTACGGTCATCTGTCATTAAAAAGCTGGTTAGTCTCAAAAGGGGCAATTAAAAAAGGGGATTTGCTTGGTTATATAGCTGACCCTTCAGAGGATTTTGGCATTGGTGTAAATGCCCATATACATTTTTCAATAAGAATGGGGTCACGTATGGAATACCCAGAAACTGGTCCCGATCGTTGGATGGGGGGATACACAACAGAACCTCCAATATTTAAAGGGTACATAGACCCTGAACAATTCATATTACTAACCAAGTCTAAATTATCACGAAACTAATCCAATACGCGTATAACAAATAATGATTGAGCGTTGCCTAGCCAACGTTAAATCCCGAGTGTAAAACAAGTCCGAAGTCACTTTATTAAGTAAATTGCACTAGCAACCAAATAACTACAAAAACAAAAAAGCGAACCAAGTGGTTCGCTTTTGTTTATCTAAAATCTACAAAAATTAGTCTTCGTAGTTATCGATACTTGGGCAAGAACAGATTAGGTTACGGTCACCGTATACGTTGTCTACACGGTTAACAGTTGGCCAGTACTTCGAGTTCTTGGTTGCTTTCGATGGGAAGCAAGCCAGTTCGCGAGAGTAAGGGCGATCCCATTCTGCGCCTGAAAGGTCAACTTGTGTGTGCGGTGCGTTCACTAGAGGGTTGTTATCTAGTGGCCATTCACCCGCTTTCACTGCTGCCATTTCGTGACGGATTGCGATCATCGCTTCACAGAAACGGTCTAACTCTTCTAAATCTTCAGATTCAGTTGGCTCTACCATTAGTGTGCCAGCTACTGGGAAAGACATAGTAGGCGCGTGGAAACCGAAGTCCATTAGACGCTTAGCGATATCTTCTTCGCTGATGCCTGTGTCTTCTTTAAGTGGACGAATATCGATAATACATTCGTGCGCTACGCGGCCGTTAGTGCCACGGTAAAGAACAGGGTAGTGAGGGCGTAGTTTCTCCATCACGTAGTTTGCGTTCAGAATTGCTACTTTCGTTGCGTCTGTTAGGCCAGGTTCGCCCATCATTGCAATGTAAGCCCAAGAGATAGGTAGAATTGAAGCACTACCTAGATCTGCTGCTGATACCGCATAGTCAGAACCTTGTACACCGTTTTCGATGTGACCTGGTAGGAAAGGTGCTAGGTGCGATTTAACGCCGATAGGACCCATACCCGGACCGCCACCACCATGTGGGATACAGAATGTTTTGTGTAGGTTCAAGTGAGATACGTCTGAACCGATGAAGCCAGGTGAAGTTAGACCTACTTGAGCGTTCATGTTCGCGCCGTCTAGGTAAACCTGACCGCCCGCTGCGTGTACTTGTTCACACACTTCTTTCACTTGCTCTTCGTATACGCCGTGCGTAGAAGGGTAAGTGATCATGATGCTTGATAGGTTGTCTTTGTGCTTCTCGATTTTTGCTGCTAGGTCTGTCATGTCGATGTTGCCATCTTCATCACACTTAACAACCACAACCTTCATTGACACCATTGATGCTGTTGCAGGGTTAGTACCGTGCGCAGAGCTTGGAATCAGACAAACGTTACGGTGAGCTTCACCGCGGCTTGCGTGGTAGCGTTGAATCGCGATTAGACCTGCGTATTCGCCAGATGCACCAGAGTTAGGCTGTAGTGAGAAATCGTCGTAACCGGTAATTTCACAAAGCTTCTCTTTAAGATCTTTCGCTAGCGCTGTGTAACCTGCTGCTTGATCAAGAGGTGCGAATGGGTGAATAGAACCAAACTCAGGCCATGTTACTGGGATCATCTCAGCAGCAGCGTTCAGCTTCATCGTACAGCTGCCCAGTGGGATCATGCCGTGCGTTAGTGAGAAGTCTTTGTTCTCAAGCTGTTTTAGGTAACGCATCATTTGCGTTTCGCTGTGGTGCGTATTGAATACTGGGTGAGTTAGGAACTCTGATTCACGACGGCAGTTTTCTGGAATTGCTGCAAACTCGTTTGATGCAATGTCAGAAGATAGTGCTTGAACGTCTTCTTTCACGTCGAAGATTGCAAACAGTGCGTTCACGTCGTCGATTGTTGTTGTTTCATCTAAGCTGATACCGATCTTACCCTTAAGAAGGCGAAGGTTGATGTCTGCGGCTTGCGCTTTTGCGTACAGTGCATCTGTCTTGTCTTCTGTGTTCAGCGTGATGGTATCAAAGAAGCTGTTGTTCGTTAGCTCGTAACCCGCTTTAGTCAGGCCAGCCGCTAGGATAGCTGTCATGTGGTGTGTACGACGAGCAATAGTACGAAGGCCTTCTGCACCGTGGTAAACCGCGTAGAAAGACGCCATGTTTGCTAGAAGTGCTTGAGCTGTACAGATGTTCGATGTCGCTTTCTCGCGGCGGATGTGTTGCTCACGAGTTTGCATTGCCATACGTAGTGCTTGGTTACCGTGAGTATCGATTGAAACACCGATTACACGACCTGGCATTGTACGCTTATGCTTTTCACGAGTACCCATGAATGCAGCGTGTGGACCGCCGTAACCCATAGGAACACCGAAACGTTGCGCGCTGCCGATTACTACGTCTGCGCCCATTTCGCCAGCTGGCTTAAGTAGAGCAGAAGCAAGTAGGTCAGTTGCAACCGTTACAAGAGTCTTGTTTGCTTGAGCTTTCGCAATGATGTCTGTTAGATCACGAACTTCGCCTGTTGTACCAGGGTATTGAACTAACGCACCAAATACGTCTTGCTCTGGAAGTGTTTCAAGAGCACCAACCATTACTTCAAAACCGATGTACTCAGCACGAGTTTTAACAACTTCTAGTGTTTGAGGATGAACATCGTCGGCAACGAAGAATACTTTGCTCTTGCTTTTACCAGCACGCTTACACAGTGTCATGGCTTCGCCAGCCGCTGTCGCTTCATCAAGAAGAGACGCGTTCGCGATTTCCATACCAGTTAAGTCCATTACCATTTGTTGGTAATTCAGTAGAGCTTCAAGGCGACCTTGAGAAATCTCTGGTTGGTATGGGGTGTAAGCTGTGTACCAGCCTGGGTTCTCTAGAACGTTACGTAAAATAACGTTTGGAGTGAATGTGTTGTAATAGCCTTGGCCAATGAAAGTACGTTTAACTTGGTTTAGGTTAGCGATCTCTTTAAGAGAGGTCAGCATGTCCATTTCGCTCAGTGGCGCAGCAAGTGTCATTGGTTTTTCAAGACGGATTTGTGCAGGAACCGTTTCGTCGATCAGTGCGTCAAGGCTAGTCGCGTTGATCGCTTCAAGCATTTTTTGCTGGTCTGCTTTATTAGGGCCGTTATGACGAGCAACAAACTCGTTTTGCGTACCCAAGTCTTTCAGTAATTGGCTTTGAAGTAATTCAGTCATGATATGTTCTACTTTCTCTCTGGAGCCGTGAGCTAGCCCCTAAAATTAAGCTGCTCCAAAGAGCAGCTTTATCGTAATGAGGTTACCTATTAGTCTTCTTCTACAGAGCTTAGGTATTCTTCCGCATCTTTAAGGTTGTTTAGTTCAGACGCATCAGACATCTTCACTTTAACAATCCAACCACCTTCATAAGGTTCTTCGTTGATTAGCTCTGGGCTATCTTCTAATTCTTCGTTGATTTCTACAATTTCGCCAGAGATTGGTGCGTAGATATCAGAAGCTGCTTTTACTGATTCAACCAGAGAGAAGCTTTCGCCAGCTTCAATTTCGTCTTCAGTGTCTGGCAGGTCAACAAACACAACGTCACCTAGTAGCTCTTGAGCGTGCTCAGAAATACCAATAGTTACAGTACCGTCACCGTTGTCTTTAACCCACTCGTGGCTGTCTGCAAACTTTAGTGTATTGTCCATTGCTTATTCTCCAAAAATTTATGAGGTTTTAATTTAAATCTAAAAATTGGTTTAACGGTAAAGAGGGAAGCGTTTGCAAAGCTCTTTAACTTGCTTGCGAACACGTTGCTCAACTTCAGCATTGCCTTCAGGGCTTTCAACTAAGCCATCAAGTACATCGCCGATCCATTCACCGATAAGTTTGAATTCTTCAGTGCCAAAACCACGACTGGTTCCAGCTGGCGTGCCTAAACGGATACCAGAAGTAATCATAGGCTTCTCTGTATCGAATGGTATGCCATTTTTGTTACATGTGATCCCTGCACGCTCTAATGCTTCTTCAGTTACGTTACCTTTCAAGCCTTTAGGGCGAAGGTCAACCAGCATTAGATGTGTGTCTGTACCGCCAGTCACAATGTCACAACCGCGAGTTTGCAACACTTCAGCAAGAACTTTTGCGTTGTCGATCACTGAATCAATATAAGTATTAAATTCTGGGCCAAGTGCTTCGCCAAACGCCACTGCTTTAGCCGCGATAACGTGCATTAGTGGGCCGCCTTGAAGGCCAGGGAACACTGCAGAGTTGATCTTTTTGTTGATGTCTTCGTGGTTCGTCAGAATCATACCGCCGCGTGGGCCACGAAGTGTTTTGTGCGTTGTTGTGGTAACAACGTGTGCATGTGGTAGTGGGCTAGGGTGAGCACCTGTCGCGATAAGACCTGCGATGTGTGCCATATCGACCATTAGGAAAGCGCCAACTTCGTCAGCAATTTCGCGGAACTTAGCGAAATCAATAACGCGTGGGATAGCACTACCACCTGCAATAATCATTTTAGGTTGACTTTCGACAGCTAAAGCGCGAACTGCTTCGTAATCGATTTCAAGTGTGTCGCGGTCTACGCCATATTGAACTGCGTTGAACCACTTACCAGACATTGCAGGACGTGCACCGTGTGTGAGGTGACCACCAGCATCTAAAGACATACCAAGGATTGTATCGCCGGGTTGAAGTAGGGCAAGTTTTACTGCACCGTTTGCTTGAGCGCCAGAGTGAGGCTGCACGTTTACGTATTCACATTTAAACAGCTGTTTAGCACGTTCAATTGCGATAGCTTCAACGGTATCTACGTGCTCACAACCACCGTAGTAGCGACGGCCTGGGTAGCCTTCTGCGTATTTGTTGGTTAGGCAAGTGCCTTGAGCTTGCATTACTGCTTTAGAAACGATGTTCTCAGAAGCAATAAGTTCGATTTGTTCGTTTTGACGAGTGTTCTCTGCTTGGATTCCAGCAAATACGGCGTCGTCAGTACCTGATAGGTTCGTAGAGAAAAAACTGTCTAAGCTGTGGTTTTGGTAAGCGTTCATTGTCGAGACCTTTCATTAAGCTAATGGTGATTGTTTTTATAGTCCATTAGGTCTTACGTTGATTTCTGCATCGGTATCGTTTGCGCTATATAGGTACAGACATACGTTGATTGCGTATTAAATATACTCTTACAGCATCTAAGCGATCGTTGTAGGGTCAATGCAGCACGAATTGGTTCCCAAAAAATCGGGTAAAAAACAGCTCTCACAAATGTTAAATCTATCATTTGCGGCAAGCCGAAGTAGCATCTCTTCATCTAACAAGTCGATAACATAGCTCCGTTAAAATCAATTTTCAACAAAAATTTCCAATAGGAAACAGATTTTCTTGTTTTGCTACGGGGAGCACGCTTTATTTCTCTGTGTGCTCTTTAATCAACAAAGCGCTTTATGCAACAATGAAATTAATAGACAGGAAGTAAAAAATTAGTGAGGGACCTATGTCAGAAGACATTTATGATGAGTACCCATCTCTAACGTTGGCGAAGGAAACGTTAGACCAGAATATTGAACCACTTAGGCTTGGCCAGCGCATTAAAGACATTCGCGGTAAGCTAGGGATCACGCTAGAAGAGGCAAGCCAAAGAACAGGCTTGGCGCGTTCTACGCTCAGTAAAATAGAGAACGAACAGATCTCTCCGACCTTTCAAGCGATGCAGAAATTGGCTATGGGGTTGCAGATAGATATGCCGCAACTCTTTGAGCCACCAAGAAAAAAAGTCGCTACAGGACGTCGTGATTTAACCAAAGTAGGCCAAGGTAAACCACACCCAACACCCACTTATGAACACGAATTGCTTGCCACAGAGCTCTCTAATAAGAAGATGATGCCGTTTAAGAGTCGGGTGAGAGCTCGTACTTTTGAAGAGTATAACGATTGGGTGCGCCACGATGGTGAAGAGTTCTTAATGATCATCTCGGGTGATGTGATGTTCTACTCAGAATTCTACGAACCCGTGCCAATGAGTGAAGGCGATAGCATGTATTACGATGCGAATATGGGTCATATGCTGATTTCAACTAGTGCTGAAGATGCGCTCATTCTGTGGGTGACTGCAAAATAACTGTAGGTCACTGCAAAATAAGCTAACAAGTTTTGAATTTCTTATAGTGGATGCAAACGTTTGCTTTTGTTTTGAACGTTAGCTAATAGACGCGATATTGATGCGAAAATCATCAATATCGCGTTTTTGTATGTACCGAACAATTGTTTTTAAATTGTTAAATGTCACATTTTGAGCTGTTTGACTATTGTTAAGGGTGTAAAACTGACGCAGGCTTGTTTATTATAGTGAACATGGTTTACTCATGCTGATTGAAGTTTACTGAAGTGAATTCTTAGAAAGTGAGTTGTATGGGTTTTGTACAGTTATTCATAATTTATAGAGCCAACGATATAAGCCTATATAAAGGACATCACTTTTTACTATCTACTGTTTCTAACGTTAACCAGTATCGTTAGAGGCGACTCTAAATAGAGATATAAGCGGCAGACTCGATTTTGGACAGCCTGCAACGCTTCATGGAGAATAAAATGACTCAAGAACACGCTAATCAAGACCTACTAACAACACCACTGCATGCGCTTCACGTTGAAGAGGGTGCAAAGATGGTTCCTTTCGCTGGCTACGATATGCCAGTCCAGTACCCACTTGGTGTAAAGAAAGAGCATTTACATACTCGTGATGCAGCTGGTCTTTTTGATGTTTCTCACATGGGGCAACTTCGTCTACATGGTGCAAACGCAGCTGCTGTCTTAGAATCTTTGGTTCCTGTAGATATTATTGACCTTCCTTCTGGTAAGCAGCGCTATGCGTTCTTTACTAACGAGCAGGGCGGCATTATGGATGACCTGATGGTTGCTAATTTAGGCGACCACCTATTTGTTGTTGTGAATGCAGCTTGTAAGACACAAGATATCGACCATCTAACGGCGCACCTTCCAGCTGACGTCGAAATGGAAGTGATTGATGACCGCGCTCTATTAGCCCTTCAAGGCCCTAAAGCGTCTGAAGTTCTTGCTCGTTTCCAACCTAGCGTTGCAGACATGTTGTTCATGGACGTTCAAAAAGTCGATATCGATGGCGTTGAATGCATCGTGAGCCGCAGTGGTTACACGGGGGAAGATGGCTACGAGATCTCTGTTCCTAACGATCACGCTGAAGCATTGGCACGCAAGCTAACTTCAGAAGCGGAAGTTGAGTGGATTGGCCTTGGTGCTCGTGACTCACTTCGTCTTGAGTGTGGTCTATGTCTATATGGTCATGATCTAGACACAACGACAACGCCAGTAGAAGCTAGCCTTCTATGGGGTATTCAAAAAGTACGTCGTACAGGCGGTGAACGTGCAGGCGGCTTCCCTGGCGCTGATATCATTCTTGAGCAAATCGCAACGAAAGATGTTCAACGTAAGCGTGTTGGTCTTGTTGGTCAAACTAAAGCACCAGTACGTGAAGGTGCTGAATTGTTCGATGCTGAAGACAACAAGATTGGCGTTGTAACAAGCGGTACTGCTGGCCCTAACGCAGGCAAGCCTGTTTCTATGGCTTATGTTCGTACTGACTTAGCGGTAATTGGCACTGAAGTATTCGCTGAAGTTCGTGGTAAGAAATTACCTATGACAGTAGAAAAAATGCCATTCGTACCTCAACGTTACTACCGTGGCTAATCTATTTTAAGAGAAACTATTGAGCTAAACAAAGCCTACTGTTTGCTTCTCTGTGTAGAGAAGTTCAACGGTAGGCTTTTGGGTTTTAAGCCCATCTCCCTTTTTATGAACGTATCTAATTTTAAGAGCGTATAACTTTCTATATCGCTACAAGCGCGGCGACCTGAAAGTTCGTTTTTTTAAAACGAGACATATGGCTATATCATTAAAATTGCTTACTATAATATTAGTCGTAACGTGTTATGGTGACGATTCATCATTTTTGTAAATAAGTAGTAAGGGTTACAAGGAGTTATCTATGAATGTTAACCATACAATGAGTCCGGTTCGTAAAGCCGTTTTAGGGCTGTTAGCTCCATTGATTTACACATCAAGTGTTATGGCGACGGAAAACTCGGTCGAAAGTGCTCCTAATGTCGGTGTTTCACCTTATATCGTTAACGGTAGCAACGCTTCAGTCACCAATTTCCCATCAATGGCGAGCTTGTTTATCGATCGTATTGATTACGATGGGGTTTACTCAACGGGCTCATATTGTGGTGCAACGATTCTTGACCCAAGCCATGTTTTGACTGCTGCGCACTGTATTTATGGTGATGAGGAAGGACAGTTGTTTACTGTCGTTGTTCCTCAGATAGAAGATACCTCTCAATTCCCTAAGGGTAATATCCAGAAAGCGCGCGTTTCTGAGGTCTATTACCCTAGTGATTACTCGGATGAAATCAGCGACTTTTTGCGCAATGATGTTGCTATTCTCAAGCTAGAAAGTGCACTCAATGTTGATTCGATCAACGATGTTGTGAAGCGTCCATCAAATGAAACTTATCGTAATGCGGCGAGTGATTTTGTGGCCGTTGGTCATGGTAATACACGTACAGGCTTTGACGGAACCACCTTATTACAGAAAGTAACTCTGGCTTACGTAGATAACACAACGTGCAAGAACGCATTTACAGGTAAGGACAACCCAAATCCTCCTCTAACTGGTAAACAAATTTGTTTCACAGGTGATTTCAACATTTTCACTAGTTTATATGGCAGTACCTGCCAAGGAGACTCTGGTGGTCCAGTTTACTGGAAAGATGGTTCTGATTATCGACAAGTCGGTATTACTAGCTTTGGTCCTGCAACCTGTGGTGGTAGTTCTATCGTAACGTCCGTATTTACTGAAATCTACGATTATAAAGATTGGATCGATAGCGTGATCGCGGGTACAGAAACTGCTAAATTTGTTTCAACACACGCTAAGAGATCTGCGTACTCCGGCTTGAAGAAGAAGCCCGTTACAAGCTCTGGTAGCAGTGGTGGGAGTGTATCATTTGGCTTGCTAGGTATGTTGATGTTGTTTTCTGGCTTTAGAGCGTTTAATCGCTTTAGAAAATAGCTTTACGTTAAACACCCTGTTTTTGAGTAAGTCGACGCTTTAACAAGCGACAGCGTCGACTTAGTTATTTCGGTGTACTATCGATTCAAACTTGCTGATAAGCCTGCTTATTGATTTTCGCCTTCCTGCTATACCTTTCGATAATTTCATCCATTTGCTTTATTGCATCGTTGATATTTTGAATACCACCTTGTACAACACCTTTCTCGCTTTGGTTCAATGCAGAAAAAGCCTGTTTTAATTCTTTATCTTCTAGCATATTTCCGTGTAACAGCACTTCTTTGTAAGTCAGTAATCTCTGCTGTACCGCAATAATTTCATTACGGGTATCTTCTGATTCTAAAGCCTGTTGTATGCAAGGAAATGCCAATTTATAGAGATTCGCAATTTCCAATTTCACGCTATCATTATTCGCAATTTGCAATTTTTCTTATTTCCTAGCTCTGATAATTCAAACTTATCTACCCGCGAGTTAACGCCGTTGTAAGTGTGAAAGTCCATGAAACGTAACGTTTTTATCGGCCGAATAATATGCCTTTAATCGCTTATGTAAACTGTTCTAAGTCAATATGGTCTGCTTCTTGCTGAAATTAGGTCATAACTGTCTATTCTGGAGGTGCTTATGTCACAAGAACCTATAGTCATTGCGCTGATTGAGCGTAGGAAGCTAGGCAATTGGTCTCAAGAAAAATTAGCGGCTAGCGCAGGAATGAGCTTGAAAACCTATCAACGAATTGAGCGCGGAGAGGCTGATATCAAAATGTCTCAGTATCGTTCGATCACGAGAACTTTGAAAGTGACGGACTTGGATGTCGTACTCGACGTTGTAGGATCGTCTGAAGCAGCAGCGGAAGATGTAGCTGCTGCTAGTCGTTTGTTAACCAGTGAAGAGCGAATGCTGTTGATTAAACTGATTTTGTCGGTCAAAAAACAGAAGTAGCGTTTTGTTCCAATAGATATTTTCTAATCAATAGTGTTTTAAATACGTAGCCTCAAACAACCAGTCTTCGAATAAATTGTCTACGAATAAATAATGTCAGGTATCGTCTTTTGTCCAGCTAGTTAGAGCTAAAATGATTGTTTCATGGTGAGGTGCTCACTACGGACATGAAACAATTAGTCTACTCTTCCGCGAAGTTGTTTGGTGGTGCTTCTTTGCTTTTTACTTTCTAAACGTCTTTTTTGAGAGCCGCGTGTTGGCTTGGTTGCTCGTCTCACTTTTTGAACTTTTGTTGCTTCTAAGATCAGCTCTTTCAAACGTACCAAAGCATCGTCTCGGTTTTGCTCCTGAGTTCTGTACTGTTGAGCTTTAATGATAATCACACCATCTTTAGTGATACGACCATCTTTATGTGCAAGGAGTTTTTCTTTATAGAAATCGGGTAGGGTTGAGTGCTTGATGTCAAAACGTAAATGTATCGCACTCGATACTTTATTGACGTTTTGACCTCCGGCTCCTTGAGCTCTGATCGCGGTTAGCTGGAGTTCCCAGTCTTGAATTGAAACAGAGTTAGATATTTGTAACATAAACATCCATTTTGAACAGTAATATGGGGTCATGATACTGAATATTGGGTATGGTATCAGTAACTTTCTTAAAGAGTGATAGTAGTGATGAAAATTGATTTAACGGCATATGAAGGATTAATCTTTGATATGGACGGTACGTTGATCGATACAATGCCAGCACATGTAAAAGCATGGCAGCAAACGGCGGAAGAGTTCGGCTTTTATTTCGAAGCGTCTTGGCTGCATAGCTTAGGTGGAATGCCGAGTTATAAGATCGCGGGTGAGGTAAATAGTAAGTACGGTTTATCGCTCGACCCACAAGCGGTTTCTACGTTTAAAATGGCTTCGTTTGCAGCTATTGAAGACAAAGGAGATATTATCCCTTGTACGTATTCTCTTTTGATAGACCATCTCGGTGACAAGAAGATAGCTGTTGGAACGGGCAGTCAACGCAAGAGCGCAGAACAACTGTTAGATAAAACGGATATCTTGAGTAAGTTGGATATCTTAGTGACAGCGACAGATGTGAAGAATCACAAACCAAACCCTGATACTTTCTTAGCTGCTTGTTTGGGTATGGGTTTGCAGCCAAAGCAGTGTGTTGTGTTTGAAGATACTCACCTTGGTAAGCAGGCAGCCCATGCTGCGAATATGGATTGCATTCTGGTAGTCGAAGGGAATAAGCTTGAGTTCTACCCCGCACCGAATTGATGGTTAAGTGAACGACTCTAGAGTGAAATGAACAAGTTAGCGGGGCGGTGGTGCGACTCAGGCTTCTGCTATGCAATTTCGCTCATTTCGCTATCAAGGAACAAACATACACTGTTTCTACCTACTGCTTTTGCTTCGTACAGTGCTAAATCAGCGCACTTATAATTGAGTGCTGGTTCACTTGTTAGGTTGGTTATTCCGCCACTTATTGTAACGACGTTGTCGAACTCGATACTGATCGCGATTCTCAGCCTATTAAGCACATAGTCGGCTTCTTTTGGTGTCGTGTGAGGCAAGATAACCCCAAACTCTTCTCCACCAATACGAGCCACGAAGTCGGTATCTCGACATTCACGTTGCAGTACCTGTGCTACGATTTGAATCGCTTTATCGCCATAATCATGTCCAAACCTATCGTTAATGCGTTTGAAATGGTCAATATCCAATATGGCTAAGCAAGACTGCTCGCGAGTAGGGTAACGACTAACGCGAGAACACTCGTCACGAAGCTCCAGGTCGAACTTTCGTCTATTCCAACAGCCAGATAGTGCATCTTTTTCGCTAAGGTTTCTCAGTTTATTCTCGAGCTCTTTGCGTTTGCTGATATCAACAAATGATGCAACATAAAATTGAATCACATCTTTTGAGTCTTTGATGGTTTGTATTCGAAGAATTTCCGTGATGAAGGTGCCATCCTTTCGTCGGTTCACCACTTCGCCTTCCCACATCCCTGTCTCTTTAATAACGCTCCACATTTTAATGTAGAACTCTTCATTATAGCGGCCAGCGTTAAACAATGAAGGCTGTTTACCTTTTACATCTTCTAACTCGTAGCCACTGACACGGGTGAACTCTTGGTTTACTTTTATGATTCGGTTATTTTTGTCTGTGATTAATAGGGCAGACATACCATTCATTGCTGCTTTGGCGAGTTGGCTTTCGATACTGTTCTTTTTATGATTTCTGTTCCACAGTACGAAACCTGCAGAAATCATTGAAATCAATATCGAGAGTATGATTATCTGAACGACTATGGCGTGATTTTCTTGTTGAAACTGAGTGTTAAATTGATGTTCTTCAATATGAAGAACCATATAGATTGGTCCTTCAAACTGCTTAATTTTAGGGCTGATGTCAGAGTGAAAATACCAGTTTTTACCATCAAAATAGCTGGATGAGGTACCGCTTTGAATATTCTGCCACAGGCCTGGGGCTAGTTTTGCATACGTCTTGTCTGAACGTGATTCAACCATATGCCCAAATGAATCCTCAGGGTCGGGCCCCATGATGACATGACCCGATTTGTTAAGAATGACCGGAACTGTCGCTGATGTACCTATCTGGTAATGTAAGCGATCATAGATCTCGCGCATATTTAGGTTAGCAATGAAATAGCCAATAATGTGCTCCCCTACAGTGACAGGCGTCATAATGCGAAGTGTCGGCGAAAAGGGGCGAATTAACTCTCCATTTTCGGCCTCAAGATCAATGCCTTTAGCGCTTACCTCTCCGATCGATAATTCTTGTAGCACTTTGTAGTAATCGCGAGAGGATTTGTTCTGTAACTTGTGGTCTGCGACGATAGTTGCTTGACCATCCTTGTAGTTGACGCGGAAGACTTCGTTGGCGTCTAGATCTAGGAAACGTAGTTGAGAGTAGTACCGTTGCCCGTTTACTAATACTACCCAGAGATCTTGAAGTGCCTGTTTGTTAGCAATCGAAGGTTCAGCAACTGCACGGAGTAGGGTCTGTGAAGCGGCAATAGAGGGAACCGCGTTTGATATTTGCTCAACAATAATCGCGAGTTGATGAAAGCTGTATTCGATTTGGTTTTGATTCGACTGTTTGATGTTCAGCGCATGCTGAGCTTCAACCCGTTCAAATTCAGAGTTTATATAGAGAGCAGGGACTAATCCTAGGACAAACAGGGTACATAGAAATTGGCTGATTAGTTTTTTTATACTCGTATTCATCACTGTCCTCGAAAAATCAGCGCAATACTATATATTTTGTAGGTCTATTAATGTGATCTTGACCCAAAACTTATAATCAGGCGTGCATATAATTTTGGTTTCAATGAAATTTATTGCATTTGGGGTGTTAATTAAGCAATTAGGTATCAGAAAGTAGACCTGTCCGTAAATATAATGGGGAGCATAGTACGGACAGGCTATTCTAGATAAAGCGGATTTTTAGCCTATGTCTTGTCGTAATTAACTTAAACCAACGATGTTTCCTTTGCTATCAATGTCCAACGACATAAAAGCCGGTTTATCAGGTAGGCCTGGCATGGTCATTACATTGCCGCACAGCGCGTAAATAAAGCCAGCACCAGCACACAGTTTTAGCTCCCTAACGGGTACGTCAAACTGAGATGGTGCACCTTTTACGTGTGCTTCTGTCGAGATCGATAGTGGTGTTTTTGCTAAACAAACCGATAGGTCGTTATAGCCATGCAGTTTGAATTCGGCCAGTTGTTTTTTAGCCAGTGGAGATAGCGAGATACTTGCTGCGCCATAGCCAACTTCAGCGACGGCCATCAGCTTTTCTTCTAGGCTTTGCTTTGAGTGATACAAAGGCTTAAATTCACTCTGTTTTTGGCAAGCTTTTACTACGGCGTGAGCCAATTTAGTCGCCCCTTCGCCACCCTGACCAAATGCTTCGCTTACTTCAACGCTAACGCTTGGGTCGAAGTCGGTGATCATCTGTTTCAAAGCATCGAGCTCTTGAGCTGAGTCTTGTGGAAATCGATTGATCGCAACAACTGTAGGCACTTGGTATTGCTTAACGTTGTTGATGTGCCATTTAAGGTTCTCAAGCCCTGCAATGAGCGCGTCTTGGTCATCATTAAAGATTGAATCTGGTAGCGGAGTTCCCGGTCTCAAATCGTATAAACCTGAGTTGGCTTTTAGACCTCGTAATGTTGCGACAATAACAGCACAATCTGGCTTTTTGTTCGATGCTTTCACTTTGATGTTGCACGCTTTCTCAAAGCCCATATCTGAGCCGAAACCGCCTTCAGTCACAACAAAATCACTCAGCTTTAACGCAATCTTATCGGCAATAATAGAAGAGTTACCGTGTGCGATGTTAGCGAAAGGCCCTGCGTGAATTAGGGTAGGAATCCCTTCAAGGGTTTGCATCAATGTTGGCTCTATGGAGTCTTTCATTGTGACGGTCATAGCACCTGCTACGTTGAAGTCATCTGCGGTTAATGGCAAGCCTTGGTTGTTGTATGCGAGTACCACTCGCCCGATGCGCTTTCTTAAATCTTGAAGGTCATCAGTTAGAGCAAGAATAGCCATCAGCTCTGAAGCGGCTGAGATGTCAAAGCCGTCCTCGCGCTCAAAGCCATTAATTGTTTTGCCTGCTTCGTTCTTGCCAACCGTGATCATACGCAGTGCGCGGTCATTGTGGTCAAGTACACGTCGCCATACTATTCTGCGTGGGTCGATATCCAGAGCTTTTAAGCCTGAGCGAGCCTCAAAGGCTTCTAACCCTTCACGTTGCTCATGATACAAACGAGCGTCAATAGCGGCAGAGGCGAGGTTATGAGCGACTGTTACGGCATGAATGTCGCCAGTCAGGTGAAGGTTCAATTGCTCCATTGGGGCAACTTGTGAATAGCCACCGCCAGCTGCACCACCTTTTACACCAAATACCGGGCCCATTGAAGGTTGGCGAATGCAGGCTATAGCGGATTGGTTAATCTTTGCTAGGCCTTGCGCTAATCCGATAGTGGTGACGGTTTTGCCCTCACCAAGAGGCGTCGGTGTGATGGCCGTAACCACGACTAATTTACCATCTTGTTGGCTAGCGAGGCGTTCAAGTGATGTGAGAGACACTTTAGATTTGTATTGCCCTAATGGCTGATGTTCGTTGTGGTGCAGGCCAGCTTGCTTGGCAACCTCACTGATGTTTTTAAGGGGAGTAGAGCGACAAATATCAATATCAGACAGCATATTTGATCCTTATATCAGAACCGAAAGGTGGTACGTAAACGTTTGCGTGGCGATAGTACTGTATAAATTTGCCAAGTAAAGGCAAACCACATCAATTATGTGCTGGAAGATAACAGATCTAAAGAGTCATTGCGCGAGATCAAATCTTAAACGAGCAAAATATTCGATCTGATTACCTTCAGTTACGGCTATATTGGTGTTGAATACAAAAAGGGCTGCATATAGCAGCCCTTCAAGGAATGGGTAATCTAGCTTGGCGTTAACCTCTAAGAGTTAACTACTTAATGTGGTCGATTAACGATCCCAGTATGTTTCTTCTAAGCTATCTTCGCGTTCAGGTAGTGCACGAGAAAGGCGAGGAGAGTGCTGAGTCAACACTTCATAGCTTACACGGTTTGCGTACTTACAAATTTGAGACAGAGAAGAATACGTTAGACACGAGTGCTCGTGCTTTTCTGAGTTTGGAACATTCACGTGGTGGTAGCTGTTTGCTGCCATGTCGTGTAGAAGTGCAGAAAGTGCACCATCACCAGCACCATTGGTGTTTTTAATCTCGCGCGGGCCACCAAGATAAGGGCCAATGTGAGAGTATACTTTTACCGGGTCTTGACAGTCTTGCTTACGCATAGCACGGCTGAACTCGAATTTATTGAACTCAGGGATGTTACCCGGTAACAATGGCAGAGTGGTTTCGCGTTTCGCAGGCTCGTCGGTGTAGCCAGCCATGTATAAACCGATAGGGCCAGCAGTACAGAGAACGAGGTCAACCCATTCAAGTGCTTTGTTAGCAGCTAGAAGCGGATCTTTTTCACCCGTTAACGCCTCACCTTCGTCTTCGTTCATCGCGACGATGGTTACGTTTTCTTTCAGATATTCTTGCCACCATTCCGCATTACCTTCGATCACGTACTTAGTACCAAGTGTTAGTACAACTGGCACATTGTGCGCTTTCGCGTATTCAATCGCTTTTTGTACCGCTTTTGGCATCGGATCTTCAGGTTTGCCGCGCATTAGGTATGACGACACAACCAATGCTGATGCTTTCTCGAACACTTTTTCAGGAACGCTTTCAGGAAGCAGTTGGTTCATGTGGCCTTCGTTGATTGCAAACGTACGTTCACCATCTTCAGAAATAAGCGTGTAGCAACGACCAATAGGACCATCAACCGTTTGAAGGTGATTTAGATTCATACGAGAAGAAGTGCGGCAAAGGTAACGATAACCAAATGAGCCAACTTCAATCTTCTTAGACATAACGCCAAGCAATACAGATTTACTGTCTGCAAGTACGGAATAGTTGTGCAGTGTGTTGCCGATAGTATCGCCAGGGTATTGATGCGTGATCAAACCGCGCTCAACTAACTCTTCGTACAGCGCATCTGCTTTACTCTCTTCCAATACCAGTGAGTGACCTTTACTCAGCTCATATTTTTCAAGGAACGCGTTATCAACACGGGCTTCGATATCAACAATCGTTTGACCAACACCGACAATTGTTGCGCGGTGAAGCTTAGGCGTTTGTTGCATTTGGTTGACCAACGGATCACGTGCGTGAGTTGGAAAGTAGTGTTTAGATTTACGCTGTCCAGGAAACTTCATATGAAAAATACAGTGAAAAAATTTTGCCGCATGATATCACATTTTGTTTCTGATTCTTTCATTTTTATTACATTTAGAATCACCTGTACGATGTCTGTACAGGTGACTCGTTTTACTTTTCGCTTGAGGGCATTTACGTGAGCCTATTCCGCTGGGACGAGTGTTGCTGGATCAACGTAAGCCTCAGTACCCCATAGGGGAACGGTTGAAAGGCTATGCTTGAAACTGCCTTCTGTTTCTTTGGTGGTGTATGATAAGTAAAGCAGTGATTGATTCTCTGCATCGTAGATACGACGAACCTTCATTGTTTTAAAGAAGATACTTTTTGATTGTTTGAATACCACTTCACCAGATTTGCTTTTGTCTATTTTAGCAATCATTTCTGATGTAATTTCACCGGTTTGACGACAAGAGATAGAGCTATCGCTTGGATCGGAAAGGCTAAGGTTTGCTTCGATTGAAGCGATATGACAAGTCACACCTGCGATTTTATCATCATCTAAAGAAGACATTTTGATATCCTTCATTGTGAAGAATCCAAGAGAGACGTCGCCAACCTCGTTGTCCGAACAGCCAGCCAACATTGTGATGATACCCGCTGCTATTAAGGCTTTTTTCATAAGAAGTCCTTTTTATTTATAGAGTTCTGTTTACTATAAGGATATTGAAAGCTTGAATACGAGTGTAGAGCTTTTCGTTAAGTTCTTAAAGGATGTTGTTGGATAATGGAAAATATGAAGCATTTAAAGTACTTGTTGGCCTTGGTCATGCTCTGTATGCTCTGTGCTTGTAGCTCGGCACCTCAGTCGAATATATGTCTTCCAAATAGCTGTGACATTTGGGGATACTAACCGTAGGTACTAAAAGAATGAATAACGAAATACCTGAAATTGTACAGAAGAAAAACCAATGGCTGTTTAGTCAACTCGATATTGCCTACCCCGCAAAAGAGAGCCTGCTAGGCCGAGAACTTTATCAAAGCAAACTCCCGTCCAAGACATACCAACTCCTCACCCAAGATCAAACACCTTCCCAAATTGATGAACTGCATAAAGTCGACTTCCATAAACTGACCGTACTTTTTTCACTTAACCAAGCCAGCGCTTACCAAGATGAAACCGAAAGGGCGCACATGTTAGAGTTTTTGAGTCAGATTATGTTATCTGACGAACATGTCTTATACATAGGGACTCAAAATGGTGATGTAGCAGCGAGCGCTATCGTTACAGAAGCGGAGGATTCTCTGCTAATCTCAGATGTTGTGGTTGGAGGTGGTCAAAGTATCAACGCTTTTGCTAAGCAGATCCTTGATTTTTGGGCACAAGATCATGCTTCTCGCGATAAAGTGTGGGTCGAGAACTAAAGGTTCTTTGAGAAAGCGTTAATCTAAGTAAAATACCCCGTCTTATTTAAAGGGTATTGTATGTACAAGCTATTGTTCTCAATCGCTGTATTGTGTGTTAGCGCTTATTCTTCACTCAGTTTTGCTAATGACTGGGATATCAAACGCATCCTAGTTTTACACTCATACGAACCTTCTTATCAGTGGACCGCTGACTTCCAAAAAGGGATAGACAGTGCGTTCAGCCAATCTCAAGCCGAAGTTAAACTCTCAATCGAGTATTTGGATTCAAAGCGCGTCCATAGCCCTGAGTACTACGATTCTATCGCGAACTACTTACGTACCAAATATGCAGATTATAAGTTTGATGGTGTAATCGCGACTGACGACAACGCGGCTAACTTCCTTGAATCTCTGCCTAGTTTGATCGATCGCTCCACACCTGTCGTTGCTGCCGGTATTAACGATTTCAGTACCGACATGTATTCGGTGTCTGATAGAGCAACCGTGCTTTATGAGAACGATCAGATAGACGTCAATATTGATCTAATTTCGAAGTTAAGACCTAACCTAAAAATACTGTATTTCATCAATGATTACAGTGTCACTTCTGAGTTGATTCGCAAAGAGATGAATCGCGTGATGACTGAGTTCCCTAATATCACATTGGTTGAAATACGCGATCTATCGTTAGTGCGTACCCGTCAGTTTTTGGAAGGTATCTCCGCTGATGACGCGGTTTTGCTCAGTCATTACAATACCGAATTGAATCGAGGCGTGTATCATACTTATCAAGAGGTTTCGGATACTTTGTCTAAAGCAAGTGCTGCTCCAGTGTTTGCTTTGTGGCAGTTCTATATTTCGGGAGATGTACTTGGTGGCTATGTGAATCACTCTCAAAGCATGGGGGAAGAGACGGTTAAGGCGCTCGATAAGTACCTACCTCTTGGTTTCAGCGAACCTTTAACGCCAGGTGATAACAAACGTTTTGTTTTCAATTATCCAGCGATGAAAAAGTTCGGTATCCGTGAGAGTGCGCTACCTGATGAGGCTGTATTCATTAATGAGCCTTCATCCTTTATTCGTAAAAACTTTCAGTTGCTATTGGGTTTGTCGATGGTCATTGCAGGTTTGAGCCTGATTATTTTGATGCAATTTGTCACTCTACGCCAAAAGAAAGAACTGGCTAAAAAGAGCAAACGAATCTTAAAACTTCAGAAGCAAACACTGAATATTCAAAAAGATATGATTCATGTTCTCGGAGAGGCGATTGAAACTCGCTCTGGCGAAACCGGAAATCACGTTAAGCGTGTCGCCAAGTTGTCTGCGTTGCTTGCTAAGTATCGTGGCTTGAGCCATCGCGAGGTCGAGATGATAGAGATCATTAGTCCGATGCATGATGTGGGTAAAATTTCAGTCCCAGAATCAATCTTGGATAAACCAGGTAAATTGACCGAGCAAGAGTGGGAAGTGATGAAGCTTCACACAACGGCAGGCTATAACTTATTGAAGAGTGGAGCCGGTGATATTACCAATCTGGCTGCTATCATTGCCAACGAGCATCATGAACGTTGGGATGGGGCTGGATATCCTAATGGCAAAGTGGGTGACGAAATTCACTTGTTTGCCCGTATTACGGCCGTCGCGGATGTGTTTGATGCACTACTCAGTGCCCGTTGTTACAAAGAGCCGTGGCCATTAGAGATGGTTATCGATTTGTTCGAGAGAGAATGCGGCTGTCAGTTCGACCCTGAGCTTACTCAGTTACTACTGAGCCACTTACCCGAGTTTGTTGCTATTCGTGATTCGTATCCAGATACCATCACCGCGGAATGTCGCATTGAATTAACGGATAAACCTATTGTTATTGAAGAATTGGCCGTGAATTAACGGTTTATTGGCAAATAAAGTCGTGATTGGTGACGCTCAAAGTATATTAATTTAATGAGTACTGTTGCTTATGGTTAGGCATAAAGTGATCCACTGCATATTTCGCGTAGAGAAATAAGGGGCGATAGGTAAAGTGTTACCTTAATCATCACGCGTATTGAAAGAACACTATAGGATAAAACTTGAATTCAATGCGAGTGAGAGAGCTATGCGGTTAGAACAAACTAAATGTGTAATTTTCGATTGTGATGGAACACTCATCGATAGCGAGAAGCTGTGTTGCCAAGCCTTAGTGAATGTGTTTTCTGGCTTTGGGGCTAAGTTAAGCGTTAATGACTGCTATGTGCACTTTCAAGGTGGGAAGCTAGCTGACATCTTAATGGATACGCAAGCACGTTTAGGGCTATCTATCTCCATCGATACACTCGAGCCGATTTATCGCACTGAATTAGAAGCCTTGTTCCAACGCCATTTAAAACCGATGGATGGTGCTATTGAGCTTATTGAATTCCTCAAGCAACAAGACATTGAGTTTTGTATCGCTTCCAATGCGCCTAAATCTCGAGTTGAATCCTCATTGGCTATGACAGGAATGCTCGACGACTTCAAAGGCAAAGTATTTTCAGCTTTTGATGCCAATAGCTGGAAACCTGAGCCCGACCTGATCATGTATACCGCAATGAATATGGGCTTTTTACCAAACGAATGTATTTATGTTGATGACACGGTGAAAGGCATTGAAGCAGGGGTTCGTGCGGGTATTCAATCTTTTAGATTGCGACCAACGTTTGAAGGTTCATTGAGTGATAATACCGAAGCCGACATAGCAGAGCTAGCGGCTCAGGATATTTACAGTTTGGAAGAAATATCGATTTGGATTAATGGCAAGCGCTGCTCAAGTGGTGGTATACCGCACTCTGGAGCTTTGGTGGGGTAGAGCCTAATTGAAGGCTGACTACTTTGCTTAATTGTGTTGTGTGGAAACCACATGCAGCACAAGTGAACTTCTCTCCACTTTCTGAAAGTAGATATTCGTCATGTTGGCATAAAGGGCATGTGATGTCGTCGGTGTATGGTGCATCTGTTTTATTCATTATGTGTCACCTGCAGCAAAAGGGTAAGCGAAAATAAGACCCGTTCAAATAGATTACCCCTAAGCTCGATTATTAGACAGTTTTGGCTCCTCTTAATCCCTCCTTTGCGACTTACTTCATGTTAATAACTGAGGAGTATGGATTTGCCATGGTTATTAATCGACACCAATAAAAGAAGGACTCTATATGAGTCCTTCTTAGGTTTGTTCTTAATTCTGAGCATTAAGCATTAAGCATTAAGCATTAAGCATCAAACATTAAGTGCAAATAGCTGATAGCTAAGTGCTAAGTGCGGTATCTTGCCAAAGTTTGAGACAGAGAAACCGATGCTTCAGTCAGCTTAGATACGCCCTTTGAAGAGTTTTGAGCGACATCTTTGATTACGTCTGATTGGCCTCGTATATCATTAAGCTCAGCAGCGATGGTATTCGCTACGTTGCTTTGTTCATCAGCTGACGTTGCTATTTGTAGACTCATGTCCATTAGCGCTTGTGCGGAATCTGCAATCGAGTTTACGTCATCACCGATATGTGAAATGAGTTGGCTACTGGTTTGCGCTTGATCAACCGTTTGCACCGTGATCTTAGCAATATTTTGACTCTCTTGCTGTAAGCGTTCAATCATCGTTTGGATCTCAACTGTAGCGGATTGAGTTCTGCTAGCAAGCGTTCTTACTTCATCAGCAACAACGGCGAAACCACGACCTTGTTCACCCGCACGAGCTGCTTCAATCGCGGCATTTAGCGCAAGTAAGTTGGTTTGCTCAGAAATTGCGTTGATCGTGGTGATGACTTCGTTGATTTGGCTTGTATTTACATTCAAGCTCGTAACAGAAGACGAGGTTTGCTCAATCAAAGAAGAAAGGGTGGTTATCTCTGAGATTGCTTGCTGAACCATAGCATGGCTATCATTGATTTGTTGAGCATCTTGCTCCGCTTGCTCTGTAGAGCGCGCAGAGATATTAGATACTTCATTCGCTGATGCCGTCATCTGATCCATTGCCGTTGCAACAGAGTCTAGAGATGAATTCTGGCTCATAATCTGTGTTTCACTACGCTTCATCTCTTTTTCGAAAGAAGCTGACGTTTCACTCAGTGTCGCTGCGTTTTGGTTTACGTTATTGACTAGTTCACTTAGCGTATCCATTGAACGGTCAAGGGCGCAACCAATCGTACCAAACTCATCTCGGCCTGGATGGAAGCCAAGGCGAGATGTTAAATCACCATCACCAATCTTTTGAGTGGTTGAGTAAAGAACCCAAAGTGCGCCTCCTAGGAAGGTTGCAACCCAGTAACAGAAAAGACCAAAAGGCAAACACCATAAAAGACTGAGTAATAATGTGTACAGAGCTTGCTGCTTTTGGTTCTGTGTATCAGTAGTTGAAACGGTAAGAGAGTAGTAGTTGCCATCTTGTGCCAGTGCCGTAGCAGTCACCGAACCCGTGTTTGAAATAGTGGTTTCTTGAAGGCGTGTTTGTTGGCTAACAGAACGAACCGAAGCTGGGGAATCTGACGCTGATAAAATGCCTTGCAATTGAAACTCAACCTGCTGTTTTGCACTTGCGTCAATTTGTTCTAGCTTGTTGACATAGTTGAAGCCAGCGAGGCTTGCTACAGCGGCGAAAAAGATCAAGAAAATGACCCAAAACTTGTCGTTAATAGACATTTTAATAAACAGTTTGTCTATCGTTCTAAATTGTACTTCTTTCATAAAAACTCCACGGTAAATCCTTTACCGTGGACTCTAAATAACCGACCTTAATAAAAATGTGATTCCGATCGATTAATTATGAAAATTCATGACAGCAATATATCGTTAATGAGACATCAATCAAGTATTTTTGCTCTCGATGGGTTTATTAGCCTAATGATGGTAATAACCCTACTGAAATAAGGATTTGAATTGCAATGATAAACACGCCAACGCTACCCGCTAAAAACAGCGCTTTGCTTCCACCTAACACTTGGTAAGTTGATTCTGTAGCGTGAGGTTTTACTAATAAATCTGTGTAACGAACTTTGTATACCATTACTGTCGGCAGCAGAATTGCGAGCACTGAAAGTGCAATGGCAGCGTAACCCAAAGCCATGATAAAACCTTGTGGGTAGAACAAGGCAAAACCTAATGGTGGTAAAAAAGTGATAGCGGCCGTCTTAACGCGTTTAGCATTGCCTAGTTTCTTGCTTAGAGAGTCCCCCATGAATTCAAATAACCCCAAGCTCACGCCAATAAAAGAAGTAAGAAGTGCAAGGTCAGCAAAGACACCCACGATCAAGCTTAAGTTTGATTGATGAACAGTTTTCGATAGTGAGACTAGAAGCGCACCCAAGCTAGTATCAGACAATAATTGCTCTTGGCTAATCACACCCAACGTAACACTCTGCCAGAAAACATAGATGACCAAAGGCAGTGCAGAGCCAATAATCATCACCTTACGTAATGAGCGAACGTCACCATCCAGGTATCGAACAATTGAAGGGATGCTGCCGTGGAAACCAAAAGAGGTAAACACAACCGGTATCGCAGCAACAATCAGGCCTTGCTGCAAAGGCATGCTCATTAGGTATTGAGAGGTGATGTTTGGTGCAAGGAAACTGAGTACCAGTACCATCGCAATCAGTTTAAGCCCGAATAAAACGCGGTTAACTTTATCAACACTGTGTGTACCAATCGTCACAACTCCCGCAACTAAGAGTGTAAATAGGAGTGTGGTGACTTGACCATTGAGTTCAATCCCTGCGATATCCGAGATACGTTGGTTAAACTGCGCACCGCCACCTGCAATGTATGCGGCACACAAAGCGTAGAAAAGAAACATCACGGCGAAGCTTGCGATCCACTTTCCTTTCGTTCCCAAAATCGTGTGAGCTAACGTGTGTAGAGTTGCGTCCGATTCAGCGAATTGATGAAGCTCTACCATTAATAATGCGGTGAAGGCCATTAGAGCCCATAAGCCAAGCATTAGAAATAGTGAGGTTGAAAAGCCAATTCCTGCAGATGCGAGTGGAAGAGCGAGCATGCCGGCACCAATGGTTGTGCCTGCAATGATCAAAGTACTACCAAAAACCTTTGATTTATTCATTGTATATAATTCTTTACGTTAGGGTGGGTTTTCGTTGTATTTCTTCTGGTCTAAGAGAATAAACCCAAAGAATATCTCGATTTTTAAGTATCTTGATTGAGTTTAATTCCAAATGCAATGTTTAATGTAATTAAAAATATCCACTGTATATAAATGTGTACAGTGATTGGTGCGTAAGGAATTAAAAATGCTTAAGCAAACGTTTGAGTGTGATTTGCTTCAAAATTTATAGGGTAATTTGTTGTAATTGGTGTAAGGTGGCAGTACATATGTCGTTCGCGTATGCCCCTTTAGCGTAAACAAGCGCTAATGATCGCGAGTAGCTTCAAGCTATAAATATGGAATGGGTAGAGTAGAGTGCGTTCATCAAAGTGACATAATTTAAGTCCAAGATGGTGCACTAGTTAATCGGACAACATGTCCACACCAAGGAATAGAGGGGGCACTATGAGTGACCAATCTTATAATGACGAAAGTCTAGAGTTGTTAGATGCTATGGAAATTGGTATCGATTTATCTGACTATGAACAGACGGTTAAACAATTAGCAGAAGAGCTTTTCAAGTCTTCGAACTAAGTTTTTAAGATCTTTAATTAGGTTTTACTGAACTAAAGGTTTCTGTAGTTCAACGTTCTCAAATTAAACAATTTTTAAACTGAGCAAATCTCATTCGCTCACGCGTCATAACAAAACTATCCTCATTAAAGTTCGCGAAGATAAACGAGTACGTTTACCATGTTACTTAGTTCTCGATACTTTAATGAGGTTCAATGAACTTTCTCGCACACCTCCACATCGCCAAGCATTGTAAAAGTAACTTAGCGGGTAATCTGTTAGGTGACTTCGTTAAAGGCGATCCTAGTAAATATTATTCAAACTCACTTTCAGACGGAATAAGACTTCATCGATTCGTTGATAGCTATACTGATCATCATGATGTGTCTCGTTCTGCAAAATCGCTTTTCTCACACCAAACACGACGCTTTGCACCTATCGCACTCGATGTATTTTGGGATCACTGCTTAGCCAATCATTGGGCTCAGTTCTCAACGCAATCACTTGAGCGCTTTTGCGTAGACAGCCATCAACAGATCTTTGAACACCAAGAGCCTCATTGGCCTGAGCACTTCATTACTGTTCACCAGAAAATGGCAGAACAACGTTGGTTGCTAAGTTATCAAGACATGTCTTCCATTGAGGTGGTATTGCAACGCATGGCTTTGAGACGGCCAAAGCTTGGGATGCTTAAGTCTTGCTATCACGACCTAGAACAGCACTACAACACGTTGCAGTGTCACTTTAATGAGCTTTATCCTAGTGTTTTAGAAGAAGCGAAGCAGTTTAATTCGCTTCAAATGAAGAAAAATCAAAAGGAAAGGTAAACAGCGTAATGCTGGTTTGCTACAATCCGCGCCTATTTAATCTTTGAGCATCATACTATGTCTGAATCTACAAAATCTTTTAACCAACTAGGATTATCTGAGCATCTTCTTGCTACGCTATCAGAGCTTAACTTTACGGCTCCTACCAGTGTTCAAGAACAAGCGATTCCATTGGTATTAGAAGGCAAAGATGTATTGGCTGGTGCTCAAACGGGTACAGGTAAAACGGCCGCATTTGGTTTGCCCATTATCCAAAGATTAATCGAGACAAAAGACAACGTTATTCCAAACCCGAAGCTAGTTCGTGCGCTTGTGTTGGTACCAACACGTGAACTAGCGCAACAGGTTTTCGATAACGTAACCAGCTACGCAAAGGGCACCGACATCAAAGTCGTGGTGGCTTACGGCGGCGTTAGTATGAAGGTTCAAACTGAAAACCTACGCGGGGGAGCTGATATTCTTGTCGCGACTCCGGGCCGTCTTATCGACCATATGTTCACTAAGAACATCATGTTGAGCCACTCTGAAGTGTTGGTACTGGATGAAGCAGACCGCATGCTAGACATGGGTTTCATGCCTGATATCAAACGCATTCTTTCTCGTATGAATGAGGTGCGACAGACTCTGTTCTTCTCTGCGACGTTTGATAACAAAATTAAAGCTCTGGCACATCGAATGATGCAGTCGCCAAGCGAAATTCAAGTGACGCCAAAAAACAGCACCGCTGACACCGTTACCCAGATGGTTTATCCCGTTGATAAATCGCGCAAGAGTGAATTATTGGCTTATTTGATTGGCTCAAAGAACTGGCAACAAGTGTTGGTGTTCACTAAGACTAAGCAGGGTACCGATGCTCTAGTTAAAGAGCTTAAGCTAGATGGCATTAAAGCGGCATCAATCAATGGTGATAAGAGCCAAGGTGCGCGCCAAAAAGCACTGGATGATTTCAAATCAGGCAAAATACGCGCGCTAATTGCAACCGACGTGGCAGCTCGAGGTATTGATATCCAGCAGCTAGAACAAGTTGTGAATTACGATATGCCATTCAAAGCGGAAGACTACGTTCACCGTATTGGTCGTACTGGCCGTGCTGGCAACAGTGGTTTAGCGATCTCTTTGATGAGCCAAGATGAAGCTTATCTTCTGGGTGACATTGAACGCTTACTTGATACTCGCTTGCCTCAAGAGTGGCTAGAGGGTTTTGAACCAAGCCTAGAAAAAGATATAGCCCCCGATCGAGGTGGTCGCAGTAAAAGTCGTTCATCAGAAAAACGTAAGATGAAAGCGAAACTTAAGATTCACCAAAATCGCGGTAAAGCGCGTCGCTAAACCTGCTACTGGTTGAATCGTTTAAAACATAAGCAGACTCACTCCGACATAAAAATGCCCCGCTACTGATATATGTCAGTAGCGGGGCATTTTCGTTTTCGTTTTCGTTTTCGTTTTAAGCACTAAGCACTAAGCATGAAACTTAAAGCCGCGATTTTAGTGTTTGTTTTGCTAGTGTTCGCATTTCCACACACAAGGGACTTCATAAATAAGCTCTTCAATCGAACTCGTATTCAATACCCATTCATCACTGATATTGAACGTACTGATCATTTGCTTGTTGAACAATTGCCAATGATTTAACAATGCTTCTTCAGGTGTCGATTGCATGTCGCCTTCATTCCATGTGCTTTCCATGAAAGGAGTAAGGCATACCGCTCCGTGCGCATACATGATCATTTGCCATTTAATTTCATAAATGTTGATCAAATTATCTGGATTCGCATCATTATATTCATCTGCCAACATATTAATTTGTTTTTCGATATCACCAACATTGTCGATAAAGTAATCGACCAAGTTGTCTTTTTGGCGAACAGAGTCGGTGATAAGTTGCATCGGTTTGCGTGAGTGAATCATGTTGCTAAAGAGGCGCATACTGAATAAATAGATAGTAATATTTGGCGCGACGCCTTTTGGTAACTCTTCTACGATTTTAGCAATGTATGACTGAAAATAATCATGTAAACAATCACTTATCGCATGCCAGATTTTCTCTTTGCTACCAAAATGGTGGCGAATAAGGCTATGAGATACGCCTGCTTTCTCACTGATGTTACGAAGAGAAACACTGTCATAACCATGCTCACAGAACATATCCGCAGCTACACCCATGATCAAAAATCTCGTTTCTTCAGCGTCTTTCGCGCTTCTTCTGCCTTGTTTCTTTTCAGTCATCTTCATTTCTACATTTACCTGATTACCACATTCTACACTGTTTTCCTTGAAATAAAAAATACTGCACAGGTGGAAAGTAAAGCTTGAGAATTCTTTAATAATAAATATACTGCCCACCTGTGTAATAAATCATAATAATTAAATGGAGAAGCATCATGCAATCCAATTTGTCTATCAAAGCGATACCGACCAAGCGTACGGGCGTGGTTATTGCCGCACTATTGCTCGCCGGCTCTCTAACTGGATGTAACAAAGTTCAGTCAGAGGAAAATGAGCAGGTAATCAAGCCTGTAAAGTTATTTGAGATTCCTCTGCGGGCAGATATCGAGCTTGATAGTTTTATCGCAAAAGTGGATGCAACCGACCGTGCTGCGCTTTCATTTCAAGTGGGTGGCGATATCGAAGTTTTTGATGTTCGTATGGGACAAGAAGTTAAGAAAGGTCAGGTGCTAGCCGCATTAGACGCGACGGATTACCGTATTGCCGTTGATGCAGCTCAAGCTAAATTTGACTTGGCGAACAGTCAATACAAGCAAGCTTCTGAGCTGTATTCGAAAAAGTTAGTCAGTACCGATTACTACGACCAAGCCGTCAACACCTTTACTGCCGCTGACGTTGAGTTGGAACAAGCAAAAACAAACCTTGGTTACACCACATTAGTTGCTCCATTCGATGGCGTGGTATCGATGGTGTTTGGTAAGCAATATCAGTTAATTGCTGAAAAGCAGCCAGTTCTTAATATTTTGAATCACAGTGAAATGGATGTGACGTTCTCTATTCCGGTATCTAAGCTTGAAGACCGTTCTATTCAAGACCTAACGAGCTCAAACATGTGGGTTGTAATGGATAGCCACCGCGGTATTCGTATCCCAACGCGTTTTAAAGAGATCTCTACACAACCAGATGAAGACACCAACAGCTACCAAGCGGTTGTATCTATCGACAAGCCGGTAGGCATCAATCTACTTTCTGGAATGACAGCGCAAGTTGAAGTTCAGAAGAGTAAGTCATACTACGGTATTGGCATTGTTGATTCAGCTTGGCTAACCAAACAAGCTGACCATGGCGAGCTATGGCGCTATAACCCAGACTCTCGATCGATTTCTAAAGTACAAGTCCTGCTTGATGAGCAAGGTAAAGTTATAGAAGGTCTTTCTTCTGGTGATCTTATCGTTGAAGCCGGTGTGGATGTGTTATCTGACGGACAGCAAGTAAAAGCTTGGCTTCGTGAGGGGGGTATTTAATGAACCTTTTAAAATCATCAGTTGTTGTCGCGTCGGTTTTGTTACTTCAAGCCTGTAACAATGAAGCTGTACACCGTGAACAACCGCCTTTATTGGTTTCTACCTTTGACGTTGGCGCGCCGCTGACTGATCAGTTCAGAAGTTTTAATGGACAGGTGATGCCTGCAGAACTTACACCGTTGGCATTTAAGCTTGCAGGCGAAATTCAACAAGTATTGGTGGAAGCCGGTGACAAAGTCGAAAAAGGGCAGTTATTAGCCACCTTAGATAACGCAACGTACCTTCAAGATCTAACTGATGCTAAATCTCAATTCAAACTGGCGAGCAAACAGTTGGCCCGTGGTACGGAGATGTTTGGCAGCAAGATGTTATCGCAATCAGAACACGACCAACTGACGGCTAACTACAAACTAGCATCGGCGAATTTGGCGGCAGCAAAACGCAAGTTAAGTTACACAGAGCTTTTAGCGCCATTCTCAGGAACAGTTTCAACCGTCGATAAGCAACGATTCGAAAACACGACTCCTGGAGAAACACTCCTGAGTGTGTACCAGAACGATAAGGTGTATGTGCGAATTCAAGTGTCAGATTCTATTTTGGCGTCGATCAGCCCAGACATGCGTTCGAGCAGTTACCGCCCCCAAGCAACTTTTGGAGGTCACTCGGGGGAATATCCTTTGACGTATCTAGAGCACACTAGCGAATTGCACCCACAATCACGTACCTACGAGTTTTGGATGCAGATGCAGCAGCCTGAAAGTGAAATTCTGCCGGGCACGAGCGTTACGGTCAATGTGGATATGGCGAAAGCGGGTCTGAGTGATGTTCAAGGTTACCAGTTACCAATGACAACGCTAGAAGCGGGCTCTGAAGCTAATCAGTTCTATGTGTGGAAAATGGAAGACGGACAAGCATTCAAAAGCGAAGTAGAAGTCGACAAAATCAGTGGCCAAGGCGCATTAATCGCTCATGGTGTTGAGCAAGGTGATCGACTCGTAAACTCGAATCTAAGAAAACTCCGTGACGGAATCGAATTGTCAGGAAAAGCAGAATGAACATCGCAGAATATTCAATTAAAAACAAAGTAATCAGCTGGCTGTTTCTAGTCATTTTGGCCATTGGCGGTGTGTCGTCTTTTGGCAACCTATCCCGTTTAGAAGACCCAGCTTTTACCATTAAAGATGCAATGATTATTTCAACTTACCCTGGCGCTACGTCTATGGAAGTTGAAGAAGAGTTAACGTATCCACTTGAAAAAGAGATACGACAACTGCCTTATATCGACAAGATCACTTCAACGTCGTCGAATGGTATGTCTCAAATTATGGTCAGCATGAAGATGGACTACGGTCCAGACGAGTTGCCCCAAATTTGGGATGAAATGCGTCGTAAAATCAACGATCTACAGCCAACACTACCCAGTGGTGTTAATTCAGTTCAGATTATTGATGATTTTGGTGACGTATTTGGTGTGATGATCATGCTGACCGGTGATGGTTACGATTATGTCGAGCTAAAACAGTACGCAGATTACCTAACGCGTGAAATCGAATTGGTTGACGGTGTTGGCAAAGTGAGTATTGCGGGTGACCAACAAGAGCAATTGTTTGTTGAGATGTCACTTGAGCGTTTAGCGGCGTTGAACCTAGATATGTCGATGGTAACGTCACTGTTAGCACAACAAAACAGTGTGGTTTCGGCTGGAGAGGTGATGCTGAATGGTCAAAGCCTAACGATCAAGCCTAACGGCACTTTGAGCACGGTTGAAGAGTTAGAAAACCTGATCATTCATGGTCGTGATACGGGCAACCTCATTCGCTTGAAAGATGTCGCTGAAGTGACTCGCGGTATCCAAGAAAAGCCAGGTAACGTATTAACTTACAATGGCAAACCAGCGATCAACCTAGGTATTGCGTTCTCTTCAGGCGTAAACGTCGTCGAAATTGGTAACGCGTTAGATGCCGAACTGGATCGTTTAGAAAGCATTAAGCCTGCCGGTGTAGAGCTGAACTACTTCTACAACCAAGCGCAAGAAGTAGACAAATCAGTGGCTGACTTTTTAATCAGCCTAGTAGAAGCCGTTGCTATTGTTATCATCGTACTGCTTTTGGCAATGGGTTTACGCAGTGGTTTGATCATCGGTCTAGTGCTTCTATTGACGGTATTTGGAACCTTCATCCTGATGGATTACAACGATGTCGAACTGCACCGTATCTCACTGGGTGCACTTATCATCGCTCTCGGTATGCTGGTGGATAATGCGATTGTTGTCGTTGAAGGTATTTTGGTTGGCTTGAAGAAAGGCAAAACCAAGCTTCAAGCAGCGAAAGACATCGTGACACAAACACAATGGCCACTATTGGGTGCGACCATTATTGCTATCACGGCCTTTGCACCAATCGGTTTGTCGAAAGACGCGACAGGTGAATTCATGGGCTCACTGTTCTGGGTTTTGTGTTTTTCATTGTTCTTGAGCTGGGTTACAGCGCTAACGCTGACTCCGTTCCTTGCAGAAATGATGCTGAAAGAAGAAGACAAGGTCGATGAGAACGAAGACCCATACAAAGGTATTCTGTTCGTTGTATTCGGCGCGTGTCTGAAAGTAGCACTTCGATTTAGGTGGCTTACCGTAGTAAGTATGGTCGCGCTATTAGCAGTTTCTGTGGTTGGTTTTGGTATGGTGAAGCAGCAGTTCTTCCCGCCATCAAATACGCCAATGTTTTACGTCGATATGTGGATGCCGGAAGGTACCGATGTACGTGAAACGATTAAGCAGACAGAAAAAGTTGAAAGCTACATTCGCCAGCAAGATGACGTTGAGTTTGTAACTACAACAGTTGGCCAAGGCATGCAACGTTTTGCGCTGACATACCAACCCGAGAAAAGTTACGAAGCGTACAGTCAACTGCAGGTACGAACGACTGACCGAGACACCATGTTTAAAGTCCTAGAAGGGCTAGACAAGGACTTGGCCAATAAATTTGAACAACCTACGTTCCAATTTAAATTGATTGAGTTTGGCCCGTCGCCAGCGTCAAAAATCGAAGCTCGTATTAGCGGTGCAGACCCGCAGATCCTTCGCAGCATAGCTGTTGAGGTAGAAGATATCTTGTTGGCGGATCCTGGTTCTCGAAATGTGCGTCACGATTGGCGTGAACGCACCAAAGAGCTCGTGCCACTGTTTAACGAATCAAAGGCACGTCGCCTTGGTATTTCAAAAACTGATTTGTCTGAGACGTTACAAATGGCGTTTGGTGGCTACAACATCGGTTTACTGCGCGATGGTACGCACATGTTACCTATCGTGGCACGCCTGCCTGAAGAAGAGCGTTTTGACTTTGAATCACTGAACAATGTGAAGATCTGGAGCCCATCACTGCAAACCTACATTCCCGTAGAACAAGTGATCGATGGGGTTGAGCTTCAATGGTCTGAGCCACTGATTCAACGTCGTGACAGAAAGCGTACGCTAACCGTATTGGCTGACCACGATGTATTGGGTGATGAAACACCCGCGAGTTTGTTTGCTCGTGTGAAACCACAAGTAGAAGCATTGGCTCTACCAGAAGGTTACAGCATCAGTTGGGGCGGCGAATACGAAAGCTCTAAAGATGCACAAGAATCTCTATTTGGTTCACTACCAATGGGTTACTTGCTGATGTTTATTATTACCATGCTTTTGTTTAACTCGGTTCGTAAGCCGCTTGTGATTTGGTTTACGGTACCACTTTCTATCATTGGTGTTTCGATTGGTCTGTTAGGTACCAATATGCCATTCAGTTTCACGGCTTTCCTAGGCTTACTGAGCTTAAGTGGCATGATTTTGAAGAACGGTATCGTACTGCTTGACCAGATCAACAGTGAGCTACAAACAGGTAAAGACCCATATTTAGCGGTTGTCGACAGCGCGATCAGTCGTGTACGACCGGTATCTATGGCAGCACTAACGACTATCTTGGGCATGATTCCCTTGGTATTCGATGCATTTTTCGGCTCGATGGCGATTACCATCATGGCAGGCTTAGGCTTTGCTACAGTACTAACGCTAATAGTAGTACCAGTGATGTTCGCCATTCTATATAGAATCAAACCGTCCACTGCGGGTTATTAGGGATTGATATAAAACAGATTCTTTTAAGCCAGCCCAGTCAATTTTGACTGGGCTTTTTTACGGATATGGTTTGATAAAACAAGACGAAGATAGGTCCGAACTAAGAGGACGTTGCGATAGCAATGCGTGCCTTAACAAGGAGCGTTTTAAAAGATAGGTATTACAAAAGTCGTTAGGCAATGGTAAAGCGGCTTCCGGTATATTAGAGAATAGGGGCCAGACTCTAGATTGCTAGGCGGATATCCAACTCAATCGGCTTTGGCATGGCTAAGTGATAGCCTTGATACATATCGAAGCCTAAACTTTGCATCGCAGTCAGTTGCTGTTGGGTTTCTATCCCTTCGATGACCGTCTTTGCACCGATTTGGTTGGCAAGCTTAACTACTAACTCCATTTTTTGAGTATCACCGTTTTCAAAATCCAACATCACAGAGCGATCGATTTTGATGATATGAGGAGTGATATGACGAACACGTTGCTCTGTTGACGCCTGTGCTCCAAAGTCATCAACCGCGATTTGAAAACCATTATCTGCAAGTGAGTGGGCCGCGTTTTTTAAACGTTCTTCACTTTCTACATTAAGTTCGACCAACTCCATGACGATTTGTTCGCACGATAAGTTAAGCTCGTGAAGACGTTTAGCTAACAGAGTGTCTTTTACTTTTTCTGATGCAAACAACTCACCAACGTTTGGAAGAACGTTCAAAAAAAGGTTTAAGTGACGGACCGTCGATTGTGCGAAGTTACGGATGTGAATGGCTCGGCTCAGCCTCTCTACGTTGATTTTGTCTGTGTATGAGGTTTCGTCTGAATGGAAGAAGTGATCTGGGCGAACGACATCACCTTTACAATTGGAAATACGAACCAAAGCCTCTACGCCTATCTGAGTCAAAGAAGAATCAAATATAGGTTGGTAGACACTTGTAAGTGTTAAGTCTTGGTATTTCGCAATAAACTGCATATCGGCATTCACAGATATACAACTAATAAATTCACTTCTGTCTGATAAAATCATAATCGCTAATAAAAGGTGTTTATTCAGTGACGAGAATATACATCACAGTTGTCATAATATTGACAGGTGTTGATAAATTGTCAATTAATAAAAATTAATTTGTCACGGTAACATCTAAATAATTAAAGTCAGCGAAAAATCAGGATGATAAAGGTCATTATGCATCAATGATATATATTGATTAGCTTTTTTTATAGGTTCAGTGAATTTGATGTCTGAGTAACCTATATCATATCAACCCTATCAATATAAAGCCTTAACACTTATACACCTGAAATAAATATGGTTAAAGGCTTACATTCTGGGGGAGTATCAAAATAATAAAATAAATAGATCTTCGTGGTTACACAAAAATGATGTCTGTCTCTCAAAATTAATATTGAGGTTGTTAAGTTATTAATTAGTAAACTGGAGAACCCGGATAATAAATGTGTAGAATATAGGTGTTATTTTATAAAATAAAAGTGTAGGTATAATTATTTACGTTATATATCAAATTGAAAATTGGCTTGTATTTTACTGCCATTGTATTACCGCATAAAGTTGCAGGTATTTACGAACTAGTTGTTGATTTCCAGAGCGTTTTAGCGGGTGAGCGAATCGGATAAAACACGGACTGATTTTGAAGTTACTATTTAAATCATCTGCGAATTGAGTATCACTCTCTCTTAGCGTGATACCTTGTAGGCTGTAGTCGCTAATCTGGTCTGGGAGTTCCCCCATCCACCAATGCAAGAGTTCACCACTGTTTTTGCTTCGACTTATCCAATGGTCGGAGACAATAATCAATAGGTCATTGGGTTGAATGGCAAATCCGTACTCTTGCTGCCAGTTATGAATGTCCAGCATCAACTTTTTACGACAAGTCTTTCCTGCGCTCACCATATGGTGGCTAATCATCCAAACGGTACCAATTTCAGAAGAGATTCGGAAATGTCGTGGCGTTTCACCAGAAGAGAGCATTTCTAGTGGGCTTACGTTGCTTGCATGATTGAAGCTAACGAAAGTGTGCTCCATTCGTCTCGCAAACGCTTTGCCTATGTGATGTTCACTGATCCCTTGATTGTGTACGGTAGGGTAATGACGCTCACAAAGTTTCAAGCAATCGTCTTGAAACTGATTGACGCTTTTAATCACCAGATCTAATAACAATGAAGCCTCTTATACACGGTTGCTATCTTATTGATGGGCAATAGTACGGTAATTTCGGCGCCATTACCTATTGTCAAAGTGCGAGTTCTTGATCCCTCTATCAAAATTAACCATTACTGAGCGATTTTATGGATAGCACTGGCACTCTACTGGTCTGTAAACTAAATTATGAGGAATTATAGCTAGTTAGAAAACTTGAACTGATTGGCAGAGTTGCAGTGAGCTAACGAAATTATAGCTTAGTCGGCTAATCACAATTGTTCTACATACTCTTTATTTGGAAACACCCATGACCATTCAATTAGATTCAAAGCAAAAATCCGAACTCACTCATACACTTCAAAAGTACCTACAAGATGAGCTCGATGTAGAGCTTGGTCAGTTCGACACTGAATTCTTAGTCGACTTCATCAGTAAAAAGTTTGGAGCCGTGTATTACAACAAGGGGATAGAAGACGCTCAAAAAGTGATGGAACGTAAGATGTTAGACATATCAGATGAGCTCTATGAAATTGAACAAATCGTTGAAATATAACTCAGCAAGCGATTGTTCGACAAAGAAATTTGTCCATAAAGCAACTTGTTCAAAATTTTTGAATAACTCGTTTAATTTGAAATGATGTAACTAATGTAAAACTTGGTAAATAATATGTTACGCAAACTTGGTGTAGGGTACGCTTTTCAAAACTACACGACACGTTAACATTCGGAAGAGATGCATGAACAACAACGTCAAAAATTACAATCCTTTAGCAAGAGCAATGCATTGGATCTCAGCACTCGCAATATTTGGCCTATTTGGTGTAGGCCTATGGATGGTTGATCTTTCTTACTACAGTGAGTGGTACAAAACAGCACCAGACTACCACCGTTCGGTAGGCATTCTTTTGGCTGCCGTTACCATTATCCGCTTGCTTTGGAAGCTAGTTACCGCGTCACCTAATGTGGAAGGTAAAAGCTATGAAGTTGTAGCGGCGAAGATCGCTCATGGATTTATGTACATTAACTTAGCGGTTTTATTTATTTCAGGTTATTTGATTTCGACATCAGATGGCCGTGGGATCGAGGTATTCAATTGGTTCACTGTACCAAGTATGGGTGAACTATTTGCAAACCAATCTGATCTCGCAGGAACGGTTCACTACTATGCTGCATGGGTACTGATCATTATGGCATCAGTGCACGCCTTAGCGGCGATAAAACACCACGTTATCGACAAAGACGATACGCTACGAAAAATGATAGGAGCTTCAAAATGAAAAAGTCAATTATCGCTACAGGATTAGCATTTGCTATGGCAATGCCTTTCGCTGCGAACGCCGCTGATTACGTGATTGATACAAAAGGTGCGCATGCTTCAGTTAACTTCAAAGTTAGCCACCTAGGTTACAGCTTTATCCAAGGTCGTTTTAACACATTCTCAGGTGACTTCTCATTTGATGAGAGCAACGTTGAAGCGTCTAAAATCAGCGTAACGGTTGATACAACTAGCCTTGACTCAAACCACGCAGAGCGTGATAAGCACATCCGTAGTGGTGATTTCATCAATGCTGGTAAGTTTTCTGATGCGACATTCAACAGCACAAAAGTGGTTGATAAAGGCGACGGCAAACTTGAAGTTATGGGTGACCTTAAACTTCACGGTGTAACCAAGCCTATCGTTATCGAAGCTGAATTCATCGGTGCTGGTCAAGACCCATGGGGCGGTGAGCGTGCTGGTTTTGTTGGTACAACTCGTCTAGAGCTTGCTGACTTCAATATCCCAGTAATGGGCGCTTCAAGCTATGTCGACATGGATCTGCATGTTGAAGGTGTAAAGAAGTAATCTAGCTATCAATAATCGCTATCAACATATTTAGAAAGATCAAAATCCTAGTCGATACGAGATAGGTCGGCTGTTAGCCGGTTATTTAGTCATATGGAAAGTAGCAAAGCAGCTAGAATATAGAGAAAGGCGCAAAGTTTTCACTTTGCGCCTTTTTTATTGAGGTAAATGGCCACGCGTTTAGGTCTGTTTTGTGTCAAACCTTTTACTGCGTCTTAAGCCACCATTTACCTCTGCCAGTCAACGTTGCAATGACTGAGTTATCTAGCTGAACGACTAATCCCTAATAGTTCAGCCTACGATTCGTTACTTTGTTTCTAATGAAACGCTTGCTTTGTAAACAGTCGCTAGTTAAGCCGTTTCTAGTTCAGCCTTTGGAACCACGTTTAGGCGGTCGCCATAGATTGGACGTAGTGCTTGCATAACTTCAGTACGAGTCATCACACCGACCATTACGCCATTTTCTAGCACTGGAAGCATATGTGGTTGGCTTACTTTCATCGCTTTTGCACGCTCTTCTAAAGAAAGAGAGGTCAGGCGAGTGGCATAGCCCATGCTTGTTGTCGGGTACAGTTGTTCTTTATCGATACATAGGAACTCAGCAACATCGACCAGTTTGTCGTTTGCATCAATAGCCACTACGTCACGGCTCATTAGGTCTACCACTTTCTGACCTTTAGTCGGAATGTAGTCTTGGCACCAAAGGTCAACCATTACGTCGTGAACAGAGAGGATACCTACTAGGCGGCCTTCAACATCGCAAACAGGAGCGCTAACAAGTTGAGCATCTAAAAGTGAATCAATCGCCACTGAAGTAGGCATTTCTACGCTCAGTGTAATTGGTTGAGTGTTCATGATTTGCTTGATAGTAGTTGTAGTGTTCATAGTGGTTTCCTTAACTGACGTAATTTCTGTTGTTTGAGTTATTGCTGTAATTTTTGCCGCTTTAAGCTGCGGGCGACGGTAGATACTCCAATTGGCTAAGCCGACCAATACCGCACCACCTACAATGTTGCCGAATGTCACTGGTATTAAGTTTGCAGTGACAAATTTCATGATGTTCAGGTCTGCATACTGGGCTGATGTTGCGCCAATTTGCATCCAAAAACTCTCTGGTGCGAATGCTTGAATTGTGATGCCTAATGGAACCATAAACATATTCGCCACACAGTGTTCAAAGCCTGAGCTAACGAACATTGCAACGGGTAATACGGTCATCATTGCTTTAGTCATGGCGTTAGCTGAGCTGAACGTTAACCAAATTGCTAAACACACTAGTAAGTTACAAAGCACACCCAAAGCGAAAGCTTGAACAGGGCTGTGGTGTAGCTTGTGTTGAGCAATGTTTAGAGCGTTTAAGCCCCATTGCCCGCCATCCAGTTGATATAAGCCTGCTGCACTTACCAAAGCCAGTAGGAACATTGCACCGATAAAGTTGCCTACATATACCTTGCCCCAGATAGACAGCATCTTGGTGAAGGTTATCTGCTTATTAGCCCATGAAATGCTTGATAACACCGAACTGGTAAATAGCTCGCCACCACAAATAACAATCAGGATTAACCCCATGCTGAATGCAAGACCACCGGCTAAGCGACTTAATCCCCATCCTGCATCAGCGCTACCTGTGGTCACCGTGATGTAGAATAAAAAAGCAAGCCCGATGAATGCGCCAGCCATGATTGCCAAACTCAATGTCATGCTGCTGGTTTTATTTGCTTTGCTTAATGCAAATTTCTCGGCTTCCGCCATCATTTCTGTTGGCGAGAACAGTTGCTGATTTTCAGAAGTGCTGGTTGCCATATCCCCCCCTTGAACAATCCGTCATGTGTAATTCCTAGTGTTAATGACTTGGTTAATCCGTAATGGTTAATCATGGTTAATCAGTAATGTTTTGCAGGGCTCGTTGTGTCCTGCCATTCCAGATTAGGGGGTTGAGGGGTAGAGGTAAAATTGATAATTTTTAGAAACCACATCAAAAATATTGATATAGATTTGGTTAGGCGTAGAATGAAATTGATTGCTCATCGGCTTAACAAAAACGAGCAGCAGGACATAAGTTATTAAAAGAATTAAGGATAGATTTTGCGTTATTCATTAAAGCAACTCGCCGTCTTTGACGCGGTAGCAGATTCGGGAAGCGTAAGTCAGGCAGCTGATAGGCTTGCATTGACTCAGTCGGCGACAAGTATGTCTCTTGCACAATTGGAAAAAATGCTCGGCAGGCCTTTGTTTGAAAGGCAGGGCAAGCAAATGGCGCTCACTCATTGGGGCATGTGGCTTAGGCCAAAAGCGAAGCGTTTACTGCAAGATGCACAGCAAATTGAAATGGGTTTTTACGAGCAGCATTTATTGAGTGGAGAGCTCAAACTCGGTGCGAGCCAAACCCCGGCAGAACACCTGGTTCCAGACCTCATCAGTATTATTGATAACGACTTTCCTGAGATGCGAATCTCGCTTGGTGTACAAAGTACCGATGCGGTTATAGATGGCGTATTAGATTACCAATATGACCTTGGCGTTATCGAAGGTCGCTGTGACGATAACCGAGTTCATCAAGAAGTGTGGTGTACCGACCATTTAACGGTGGTTGCATCGGCTCATCACCCATTTGCAAAGCGTGAACGTGTCAGTTTGGCGCAACTAGAACAAGCGAAGTGGGTATTGCGTGAACATGGTTCAGGTACTCGCAAAGTTTTTGATAGCTCTATTCATCATTTAATTGGTGATCTTGATGTTTGGCGAGAATATGAACACGTTCCTGTTTTAAGAAGTTTGGTAGCAAACGGCCCATATTTAACGTGTTTACCTTATCTCGATGTCGAGCAGTTTGTTGAATCTGGCCAGCTCGTTACTTTGAATGTTCCTGAGCTTGAAATGGAACGTACGCTTTCGTTTATTTGGCGTGCGGATATGGCAGAAAACCCACTTGCTGAATGTATTAAGCGAGAAGGCAAGCGCATGATGAAAGGCAAACCGTCAGTTCTATAACGGTAATTTGATAATATGCTGATAACCTAATATGTTGAATAAGCGATTTCGGTCTCTATCTGGTGATAAATGCACATTAACGTACATTATTAATGTGATCATGATCGGCTAAAAGAAGGCGTTCTTCCCATAATATGCTTACTTGATTTTAAGTGAGGCTAAATCCGGTGCGATGAATTTCGTAATTAGGCTTTAGAAATAGTATGAGTACATTAGTCGCGATTTCATTAACAACAGGTATTTTGTCAGGTCTATGGGGATGGATAGCTATCTCTTTCGGCTTGCTGTCATGGGCCGGTTTCTTAGGTTGCACCAGTTATTTTGCTTCGCCAACAGGCGGCGTTAAAGGACTAGCAGGTAGCTTATTGACCAACATGACTGGCGTATTCTGGGCAATGGTGATTATCGAAAGCTCGACCTTCGCAGGGTTAGAGATTTTAGGCTATATGATTACCGCTATTGTCGCTTTCTTTATGTGTATTCAAGCCAAACAAGCGTGGCTAGGTTATATCCCAGGGACCTTTATTGGTTGCTGCGCGACGTTTGCAGCAGGCGGCGATTGGCAACTTGTCGTGCCATCTTTACTGCTTGGTGGTGTCTTTGGATACTTGATGAAAGCAACGGGGCTTTGGCTTCACGAAAAATCGACTCAATCTTCGGAAGCGGTTGAACCACACGCTAAGCAAGCGAAGGCTTAATTCGTTAACCTAGCCTTAATTCGTTAACCTAACCTTAGTTTAGTCACTGTGAACTCTTGCAAGATAACCCCCAATTAATTTGTATATCGATTTATACAGGCACACCACTTGGTGTGCCTTTTTTGGTTTCTTAATCAATTCAAGAAATTATCAACAGAAGAACTAATAGCACTTATCAGATAAGCAAGAAGCTAGGTATTTCCGTTTGCCATGGTGATCACGCGTTTCAAAGTCCATCTCAACAACAATGGAATACAGTCTTGTCCTTGATTCTCACAATGAGACACGATCGCTAAAGCCAGGTCTGGTTTTGCGTGTTTCTTTAGAACTTTCGCCACAACTTTCTTCGCTGGAATAGGGTGATCATAAGGAATCTTAACCATGTCTCTGAAAAAGTTCTCAAACCCATTCATGTACAAGTAGTGCTCTATGTCTCTATCAGGCAGTTCTGTGAGGCGATGTCGTTCTTGATCATTACCGAGTTTAGATAGCACAGTCGCCGCATACTTCTTACCAGCAGCGTCTCCGTCAGTCACCACGTGCCAATCGATGCCAAACTCTTGCGCTACTTTAATGAGCGCTTTAAGACCAGACTGCGCGAACTCAATAATTTGAACGCCTTCCGCAGCAAGGTTATACCCACATTGGTTGGCTAACTCGTTAAACAACCAGACTTCGGTTTCACCTTCTACCAACAACCAGCAGCGAGCGTACAGAGCGCCGGACCGGTGAAAACGAATATGAAAACCAATTCGACGAAGTTCATCTTTGCTGAAGTGGTTCACATTGAGCTGGTTGGCTATGGTTTTATCTGACTGACGTACCAAACGACGAATCGATTGAAGCGGCACAGCAGCAAGTAGATCGCCACTGTTGGTGGTCAGGATTTTTTGCATGGGCAGCTTTTGCATCAAGCTCCAAGCCCTTGCCAAGTGCGTTGGGTGCAATCGACCTTCTGGATCTTCAAGGATCAAAAGAGGGCGAGCACATCTTCTTAAGTCATTTGGCCCTTTTGCTTGCAAATAGGCATTAAGTAACCCCATGAATAATAAGCGAGTTTGTTTGTTTTTGGTCTCTTCGACCAATTGATGAATGCTCTTGTCGTTCGCACCTGCTGAGTAAAGTAACCCATCACGCGGTTTTCTCGGATTTTTACGTGAGACACTCTTAAATGAGAAGTAGTGTTCTATTAAGCTTTGCATCGACTCAAGACTACTGCGCATTTCACCTTTATTAACATGTCCGGGTATCGCCATAAGGCGACGGCAGGTGTTGTCGATGCGTTTTTCTATCCTTGCCTGACGCCCATTTCCGTTTCCATTGCTGCCATTACCATTGGTTGTTTGACTCTGGCCGTTACCATTTCCACTCACATTATTAGCGTGCCCGTTACTAGCATGAACGGTGTTAGTGTGAACATTACCCGGTAGATGAGCATTGTGGTTAAGTGAATTGCCGTTGAAAGGGCGATCGAAGTGCCTTGCGTCTCTCAAACGAATTACAGGGTGTAACGTCATTAATTCTTGAGCGAGCTTTTCTGAGTGATGAAGCTTGAGAGGGTTTCCGTCCAACCCCAAAAATGCATAGTGTGTGGTCGTTTCATATTGCTCTAACGTGGCACTGATTCGATAATAGATACGAAAAACACCAAACTCGTCTTGAACCCACACCGGTTTGAGTTTGCGATAACGTCCTGCATTTAGCTCACTTTTATCGTTGGCTTTTAATGCGAGAACAATTTGAAGGTGTTGAGACTGTGGATGTGAAACTGAGTAATCGACATGGAAATCGGTCATTTCGAAGTGATATGGAACTCCGTCTGAAGGGAGAACGACGGAAAGGGCATCCAATAATGAAGACTTACCCCAAGTATTTTCACCAATAAGCGTGGTTAGCTCATCAAACGCAAGAGACATGCGCTTAATACCTCGAAAGCCAGAAATCTCGATTCTTTCTAGTTGCATAGGCTTACTCCTAACGGAAGGCTCTGCTAATTGTTTGAAAGCTAACAGATATCTTTAATCATAATCGAAAAACACAAATCTGGTATGCTCACCTGTCACAAAACCCGTTGTTATTTATACGGTGCAAAATGAGATTTTCGATCTATCTCGAGTATTTTTTTGCAGTGCAGTTTCATAAAATTCACGATTCTGTCATGATTCTCGACCTAGTATGAAGGGACAAAGAGAGAAGAAAATATGACTAAAAAGAATAAGCCGACAAAAATAGTGTTGGCACACATCAACGACACCCACTCATACTTTGAACCAACCTCGTTACAGCTATCACTTAAAATGAACAACCACATCATTGAACCTTATGTCAGTACTGGTGGCTTTGCTCGAATTTCAACACGCTTCAAACAAATAGAACAAGATGCCCAGCGTCAGAAGGTTGGAACCCTGTTCCTGCATGCTGGTGACTGCTTCCAGGGGACTTTGTACTTTTCTTTATTCAAGGGAAAAGCCAACGCCGATTTGTTGAATGCCCTTAATATAGATGCCATGACGCTTGGCAATCACGAGCTAGATATGGGTAATGAGCCCGTTGCGATTTTCGCGAAAAGAATCAAATTCCCACTGTTGGCCGGTAACTGGAATCTATCGAATGAGGATATCAATAAAACTCATACCTTAGCGGACAACGAAATTGTTAAACCCTATCTGACTGTAACGCGAAGTGCCTCTTTTATAACGAAAGAGTTTGATGGCGAGAAGGTTGCAATATTCGGCTTAAGCATCGACAAAATGGCAGGCATTGCCAATCCAGATATCGATACACCATTTGAAAATGCTTTAGAAACAGCAAAAGCGACCATTGAGCAGATTCATAAAGCTGGTATCAACAAGATTGTGTTACTTAGTCATCTTGGTTACGAAGCTGATTTAGAGTTAGCAGCCAACGTAACAGGTATTGGTGTCATTGTTGGTGGTCATAGTCATCGCTTACAAGGTGATTTCTCTGATATTGGCTTAGTTAAAGATGATGATTACGGAGTGAAAGTCGATGACACCTATGTTGTGCAAGCGGGTTTCCACGCCATGAGCCTAGGACACTGCGAAATCGAGTTCGATGCTGAAGGCAAAGTGACTCACTTCAACGGTAAGAACGAACTGCTGTTAGGCCGTCGACTGTTTATAGACGCGAAATTGAGTGAAGTAGGGCAAGACGATGCCCACGACATGGCATGTGAGTTTTTAAATAATCACCCTAATATTGCAGTGTGTAAAAAAGATCCTGAGCTGCAGAGTATTCTGACGGATAAATACCAGCCGAGAGTTCGAAAGCTTCAGCAACAAGTGATTGCTCATGCAGACACAACACTGCGCCATATTCGGATCCCGGATGAGAAAGGTCCAAGTCAGCTTGCGCCCTTGGTTGCTCAATCATTTCACTACCTAATGAACAAAAAAGGGCATCAGGTTGAATTTGCGATTCACAACTCTGGTGGAGTGCGAAATTCACTCAATAGTGGTGATGTATCCGTTGCCGATATTGCCGGAAAACTACTACCGTTTGCCGTACCCATTGGTGTGTATGAAGTAAAAGGTGAAACGATCGCTGGCATGCTTGAAGGTGCAATCAATAACGCGATCGATAATGGTGTCGTGGGCACAGGTTCCGGCAGCTTTCCTTATACTCATAATCTAAGGTTCTGCTACCACAAAGAAGCGCCTATAGGGCATAGGATTCACCATTTAGAAATACACTCTGAAACATCCGGTTGGCAGCCAGTTTCTCGTGACCGAATTTACCGAGGCGCGTCGTCAGCCTACACCATGAAAGGAAAAGAGGGCTATAACGCCGTCTTAGATATGATAGGTGATGGCGTGGTGACGACCGATTCTATGGCAGACTGTTTTATCGAGTTTCTACAAGAATACCCAGAGTCTCTTAAACACAATGAACCGCTGAATTGCATGGAGTGTTTTAGATAATCAGCATCAATGATTGCACTTAACATTATTAGTTATAGCTGTTTATAAATTTGGCACTGTTTATGCTTTATTCCTGCAGGTCACACTTCTTGTGGAGATAAGCATGGATAAGAAAGATTGGTTAGATGCAGTAGCGGTGGTTGGTTGGGTATCGGTTTGGTCTGCGTTAGTGTATTTGATACCGACGGCAGGATTGTAATTTACGCAAGATTGTAATTTGCGCAGAGTTATAACTTGATCGTTTTGCAGTGTAACTACGCAGTGCCATCGTGAATTTGGTTAGCAGATTTATTCTTAGAATCAATTCGAGTGTCTATTTGATAGGGTGGCATCAATCAAAAAGGAGCATTTGCTCCTTTTTTGTATTTCTAGTGCAAATTTTAATAGACGAAACACAAATAGGGGAATATTATCCACGCGTTTGGGGAGTAGTTAGCGCAAGTTTACATGTCGTCATCTCGTTAGGCTAAGAGCCTATCCGGTATGTAAAGGTGAAATCCCATATTTCACTTCAACGAGACCAACGCAATCACAATCAAGATCCGTCGTGGAACTTGATATGTTTTGTTTGCGGAAGGTCTTTGTAAAGTTCTTCCGCCCGGAGGAATAATGAACTCAACTCAATCTCTATTATCTACAAATAGTGAATCCTTTTTATCATCGCCAATCATGACGACTTATGCGGGTTTTTTCCTGCTAACAGTGATTCTCGTCTCTATTGATATCTATCAGACTCGTGGTGGGAACGTCACAATTAAAAAAGCGGCAATCTGGAGCGTTTTTTGGTTTGTACTTGCATTTTTGTTTGCTGGTTCTATTTACTTATTCTGGGACATTTATGCGCCAAATAGTGACTACACAGCGCAAAAAGCAACCGTGTCATTCATTACGGGCTACTTGCTAGAAAAATCACTCAGTGTAGACAACCTATTTGTTTTCGCGATGATCTTTGCTCAATACCAAGTTCCTGAGCACCTAAGACCACGTGCGCTTCTATGGGGCGTAATTGGTGCACTGGTACTTCGTGCAATTATGATCGCACTAGGCGCACAGCTGTTGGCTGAATACCACTGGGTGCTTTACGTGTTTGCTGCGTTCTTGATTGGTACTGGTATTAAACTGGCGTTAGACAAGGGCGAAGAGGAAAGTGTAAATACATTACCAGAGAAGTTACTTCGTAAAGTGATGCCGGTAACAGAGGATTTTCATGGTCCTGCATTAATGGTTAAACAGGGTGCAAAATGGGCATTCACTCCAATGATGTTGGTGATCGGTGCGATTGCAGTTATGGATGTGATGTTTGCATTGGATTCTATCCCAGCTATCTTTGCTGTGACGCAAGAACCGTTCCTGGTACTTGCTGCAAACGTATTTGCGCTACTTGGTCTCCGTTCTTTGTACTTTGTACTGCAAGGCATGATGGATAAGTTCATTTATTTGAAGCCTGCACTGGCATTCATCATGGTCTTTATTGGTGTAAAAATGCTACTGGTTGATAGCGAATGGGCTATCCCGACGTATTGGTCGTTGGCGGTGCTGATTTCTACCATGACGGTTGCGGTTATAGCGTCGATTTATGCGAAGAAGCCAGACATTGAACAAGTGAATTAGAAACAAATATAACTTATCGAAAAGTTTATAATCGGTACGTGGTCGATGAAGTGGGGAATTTATTTATGTAAAATTTCTGTGACATTGGCCACTTTGATTTGAATGGTATTTGTACTAAATGCATGATTTTAACGCCATTGCGAATTTATAGTCACCATTTGTGAATATGTATTTCAGCGTGTTGTTAATGGTTTGTTTTATTAGAAAAACTAATTCGAATATCTAATTTTAGTCATTTTTTAACCTGCAAAAGATCACCTATTATTCTTGTCATCAGAACGAACCACATAAACAAATTTATAGAGAGGCAATCATGGCTCAAGCAATGCAAATGAATACTATCGCTGTTCCTAACTCTATGGATAAGAAGACCTACTCGGTTAACTTCAAAGGATTGATTGCACACATTTTCGATATTCTTTTTGTAGACAACTCTCCACGTAGTTACTACTCAAGCGACCTATCTGGTCACATGCAACGCGATATCGGTATCAACCGTTAATCTCTGCGTTAACATGTAAAAATATAGAATTTTAAGAAAACGCCAGCTTCTGAAGCTGGCGTTTTTGTATCTGCAATAAGCTGTGTATCTCAAAGAAACTAAGCATTTGAAATAAACTAAGCACCTGAAAACTCATCACCTGAAAGAAAGACTTAGGCATAACGGTCTGTATTTGAGCGCCAGTAAATTCTCTTCGTACAAGGATCACGGTATGTCACACGCCAGCCGCAACTCATCATTGATTAAACTCTGTTTACTTGCCTTACCGATCGGCTTTTACTCTTCTGTGTCGATGGCACAAACCTGGAGTAATGAAGGTCAACCTGCGCAGGTTATCGAACTGTTCACCTCTGAAGGTTGTTCAAGTTGTCCGCCTGCTGATGCCTACCTTAGTACTTTTGAAGACCACCCTAATCTTTGGACACAAGTCATTCCGCTCGCCTATCACGTCGATTACTGGGATTACCTAGGGTGGGGAGACAAGTTCGCTAGCAAGGCATTCAGTCAAAAGCAACGCTTGTACAAAGCTTATGGAGTAACAAGTGGCGTTTATACTCCGGGCTTTGTCGTCGATGGAAAAGAGTGGCGCGGTTACTTTAATTGGCTCGACAGAACCTTGCCATCGCTCCAACAACAAATTAATCCTAAATTAACAGTGAACCATAAAGGCGATACGTTCAGCGTGCATTACGAAGGCAAAGGTGATTATGTCGCTCATATTGCCTTGTTGGCGATGAACGAAGTCACCAGCGTTAAAGCGGGCGAGAACAGAGGTAAGAAACTTGAGCACGATTTTGTCGTGGTTTATGACGGCTATCGACGTAGTGAGTCTGAATGGCAATTTAATGTCGATTTTGATCCATTAGTCGCCACGCCAGATGCTGTAGCCGTGTGGTTAACCGAACCTAACTCGTATACACCGGAACAAACGGTAGCAGGGTGGCTGAATTAAACTTGCGATAACTTGATACTGGATGTGTTGTAGTGGGGGCTCATTGCTAAAACACGAGAGAAAGGGGCGATTTAGTTACGTAATACTGCTGAAATACGTTAATATAGCGCGCTATTATTTTAGCTTTGAGTTCCTGCAATTAATGACTAACACCACAACACCAACCAACTTCTCTGATCTTGGCTTAATCTCTCCTTTGATGGCTCGTCTTACCGAGCTTGAATACCAACAGCCAACGCCTATCCAAGCGCAAGTTATTCCGAGTGTGTTAGCAGAACGCGACCTAATTGCAGGCGCAAATACAGGTTCAGGTAAAACCGCAGCATTTGCACTTCCACTGTTACAGAAGATCCATGAAGATGCACCTTTAGACCGTCGTTCGGGCAAAGGTAACTATGTTTCTGGCCTTATCTTGGTTCCTACACGTGAGCTTGCTAAGCAAGTTGCCGATAGCGTTAAGTCTTACGCAGTACATTTCAACGGTGCAATTAAAACTGTTTGTGTATTCGGTGGTGTATCGGTGAACACTCAGATGCAAGCACTACGTGGCGGCACAGACATCTTGGTGGCAACACCGGGTCGTTTGCTTGATCTGATCTCAAGCAACGCTATCAAACTCGATAAAGTAAAAACGTTAGTGCTTGATGAAGCTGACCGAATGTTGAGCCTTGGTTTTACCGAAGAGCTTGACGCGATCTTGAAGCTGCTGCCAAGCAAGAAGCAAACTCTGTTGTTCTCTGCGACTTTCCCTGAGCAAGTTAAAACGTTGACTCACGAATTACTGAACGACCCAATTGAAGTCCAACTTCAAAGTGCTAATGCAAGCACGCTAGTTCAGCGAGTATTCGAAGTCGAAAAAGGCCGTAAGACAGCTTTGTTAGCGCACCTGATTCAACAACACGAATGGCGCCAAGCCCTGATTTTCGTGAATGCGAAGAACAGCTGTGAGCATTTGGCTGATAAGTTATACAAGCGCGGTATCATTGCGGAAGTATTCCACGGTGATAAAGGTCAGGGTTCACGTACTCGTATCCTAGAAGATTTTAAATCTGGCGAGATTGACGTTCTGATCGCGACAGACATCGCAGCTCGTGGTCTGGATATTGAAAAGCTTCCTGTAGTAATCAACTTTGATTTACCACGTAGCCCATCAGACTACATGCACCGTATTGGCCGAAGTGGTCGTGCGGGTGAGGTTGGTCTAGCGCTATCTTTGATCGACCACGAAGATTACCATCACTTCACAATCATTGAGAAGAAGAACAAAATCCGTCTTGAGCGTGAGCAAATTGAAGGTTTTGAAGTGGATGCAGAAGCTACGGCTGAACTTGTTGCTGCACTAAAACCCGTTGCGCCACCGGCTGGCACAGGCAAGAAGAAAAAGAAGAAAGCACCTAAAAACCAAGATGTTTGGTTGAGAAATAACTGATATTGAGTCAGTAAAAATAGAATTTCTAAAGGCGCTTAATTGCGCCTTTTTTGTTTTTAGCCCAGTTTAGCGAATCCGCGTAACGAGATTAAACGACACTCTTGACTCTAAAGAGGTCAGTAAATAATTTGCCGATCATCAAAATGATGAGCAGTGTGGTTAACATCAGTAATGGTGTTTGAATCTGATAAACCGGTGTTAGATTAAGCGCGCCAGACGTCAGTACGACCAGCAGGTTAATGCCAAGTATTCGGTGCACCATAAGTTTAGGCGTTGCGAACACTTTCCATATCACCATGCTATTAATGAAATAGAACAATGCCAATTGCCACAACTCAGTCATCATCGGCATGATAAAGATGTATTGAAGTAAAATAATGGTACCTGTGCCTATCAACCCGAAAAATGCATCTTTGATTACACTTGGTGGCATCGTCGGCAACATGGAAGAAAATACGCCTGCAATCATCGGAAAAATAAAACCACCCGGCACAGGTAGATATATCCAAACCAGTAGCGACGTTACGAACATCGAGACTCCTTGTAAGACTTTTCTCCCATCTTCATCCAGGTGTTGAACAAAGGTACGGTGCTCATGGTGCCAAGGAACGTTTTTCTTCTCACTCTTCACAAACGGCACATCATTAATCAATGACAAGTGTGGCGCCATTAACTCTAGTTTTTCCAGTTTTTCTGTGAGAATTGGCCAATCAATAGGTTGAGTAAGTTCATCCGAGGCGAGTTCAAGCAGACGCTCTTGAATATGCGCCATTTCGTTGATTCGTAAACGCCATGCGTGAATATTTTCTTTTAGGTGATAACTCCCAGCGAGCGGCAAATCCAACAGTTGATAGAGCTTTTCAATATTAGCGGTATTGGACTCTAAGGCTTCTATATAAAGGTTGTTGGTATCGCTCATTGCTGTTATCAGCGTTTCTCTGCTTGTTTCAAATCGTTGTACAAAGTTCTGCTCAGTGTTTACAGGCCAGATCAGACGATAAACAATCGAGAAGGTGATAACACCTAATAGAGTTTCTTGTATTCGAAGCACTGCAAAATAGAATGTAATTTGGTTATCGAATCCACCCATACAAGAGATGATGGAGCAAACCGCAAAGCCTATTGAAAAGACATAACCGTATTTTTCATCACTCGACATGAAGATGCATGTACCGAGAAATAAGGTGAAAAACATCAGAAATAGAAAGCGGTCCTGAGAAAACATCGCAATCAAGAAAAAGGCATAACCAGTCCCTAACAAGGTTCCCATTAATCGGTTATGGCCTTTGTTTATTGAATGGGCAAAACTCTCGTTCAATGCCATGACAGCAACCGCAATTGCCGCCCAATAAGGTTTTTCCCACTGAAACCACAAAGTAAGGCAGATAGAGATAACAATCGCGAGAGAAGCCTTAATTGCTTCTTTGGTCGATACACTGAACATAAATGCCATCCAACTATTTGATTATTTTGATTGAAGCTGTCATGCCGACACGAAGTTGCAAGTCTTCAGGCACGTTATCGAGTACTACTTTAATTGGTATACGCTGAGCGAGGCGAATCCATTGAAAGTTTGGGTTCACGTTAGGAAGAAGATCATTACCTGTGCTGCCGTCTTGTGTTGCAATACCAAAGCCAATGCTTTTGATATGGCCTTCCAATTGAATATTGTTGTGCATCATAAGAGTGACAAGCGCTTTGTCGTTAGGGCCAACATTCACCAGATCAGTTTCTTTGAAATAGCCTTCGATCCAGAAACTGTCTTGATCGATCAATGCAACTACCGGTGTATTGGCGACAACTTGAGAGCCTTCTCGTAGGTTTAAGTTCGTGATGAAGCCATTCGTTGGAGCGTAAACCTTGGTGTATTTGAGATTTAAATGTGCCTCTTCAACATTGGCCTTTGCTAGTGCAACGTTAGCTGCATTCGTCTCAACCGCGTTGTTCAGGTTATTCAAGGTCAGCACTGGCAGCGCGCCAGGCGTTCTTTTTTCTAAGTTCAACGCGCGTTGCTCTTCGTTTTTAGCTTTTGCTAAGAGCGCGCGAGCCTGTTTCTGTGTCGCGAGTGCTTTATTGTAGGCCGCTTGATAAATACTTGGGTCGATCTCAAACAGGAGATCCCCTTTAACTACCTGTGAGTTGTCTTCAATATGGACTTTAGTTACTTGCCCGGTGACTCGAGGGGTAATAGAAACTATGTATGCGCTGACCTGACCATCTCTAGTCCAGGGATTACTCGAATAAGATTGGTAATAGCTATAAACCACAGAGCTTGCGGCAACGACCAGTAGTAGCGTGATGAGATAACGTTTAATCAAGGTGAATGCCTCAGAAGATGGTAATGAATTGACCGATAACGCCGACGAAAATCACGATTAGGCTTAATTCGGCAATTGCAGGAAAAGCGACATATTTATGTAGCCCAAGTTTTGTCGCGATTGAGCCAGTCAATATCGTCAATACATAAGCTAACGCGATAACCAATAGCAAAGGAGGGAAGTAGATCTCACCCCACACGAGTTCATGTGGCATTGTGTTCATGGGTCTATCTCTATCGTTTTAAGAAGGTAACGATAAAGGAAATGCGGTGATGTTAATAATCGTATATAGAGGATCAGATCCATCAAATACAGACAGGTTTAGGTATATACTAGGAAGGATAGGCAGCAAAGGTACAAATCAGTATTCACGTTTGTTCAGTCTTTTTATCATTATTAATTCTGATGCAGTAGATATTTTTCTATCTCGTATGCATGACCAAGAAAGTAAGTACATTAAAATGAACTTTAGTATTGAACAACTTCTCGCGTTTGTGACTGTCTATGAACAGCGGTCATTTAGCAAGGCGGCGGTAAAGCTTAACAAGCACAGAACGACCGTGGGTCAGGTGATTACAAACTTGGAAGATCACCTTGCAGTGAATTTTTTTGAAAGGGTCGGGCGCTCTGTTGAACCAACGGAGGACGGGCACCTCCTTTATCACTATGCAAAACAGACGATTGAGCAAGCTCGTACTTTTGACAAAGTGGCGTTGAGCCTCTCTTATGGTGGGTTAGAGAAAATAACAATCGCGTATTCTAGTTTCGTTCCACAACGTGTTTTGGTCGATATACGAAAACGACTTAAACACGATTTCCCAATGATGCGAGTGAACTTTCTGGTTAGGAATAAGAACGAAATTAAACAAGGAATACAAAGTGGGGAATATCACTTTGGACTTGTGAATGCTCACAATAGCCGAGCGATGCATAGTTTTGATTCTACTTTCCTTGGGCATTTTGAGTTCTATCCATTCGGACAAAAAGGGGGAGAACTCTCACATATCGATAAAGACGAAGTATTAGTCGCACTTAGGAACTCTAAACAGTTCGTATTGAAGTCTCTGATTGACGAAGGTATGTCTGAAAAGATTATCGTGAGCTCTGACTATGAAGAGATCGATCAGCTTTCGTTAATGATCAAAATGCTTGAAGAGGGTTTTGGATGGGCACTTCTTCCTAAGGCTTTTTTTACCGACTCTGAGTTTTCAAAACATTCAATTGAGCCCATTCATTCTGCGCAAATGGTGGAAGGATTCAAATTTGGATTCGCTTTGTGGTGCCCGCACTCGAAGCAAGTCAGTGGTATCAAAGGCTCTTTGGTGTCTGTTATTAAAGAGTACCGCGAGCAACTTATTGATAGTTTTAAGTCGTGAAAATTTGAGATATTAAAAAGGCGCTAATTATTCATTAGCGCCTTTGAGATTTTGTTCAGCTAAGAGAAGAATTACTTCTTACGGCAGAACTCAGCGATTACGTACATTGATTGACCGCCATTTGTTTTACCAGAAACAAGCTTAGGATCGTCACCAACGCTGATGCCACGGATAACAGTACCTTGCTTAATCACTTGGTTAGTGCCTTTGATTGGCAGGTCTTTGATTACTGTTACGTCGTCACCTTTTTTAAGCTCAACGCCGTTCACATCAAGAGGCTTATCATCAGCAGACATGCCGATTTGTGCCCAAACTGATGTTTCTTCTTCAAGGTACATCATGTCTAGTGCGTCTTGAGCCCAGCTTTCAGTGTTCAGACGAGTAAGTTGACGCCATGCCGTTACTTGAACTGGTGCCTCTTGACTCCACATGCTGTCGCTTAGGCAGCGCCAGTGGTTGATATCTTTAGGCTCGTCAATCTCACCAAGGCATTTGTCACATACCATGATGCCGTGATCCACTGTTACGTGGCTGTGTGGCGGTACTGCGTACGCAGTAAGAGAAGAATCAGAACCACATAGTTCACATTTAGATTGGCAGCGTTCTAGCATAGTAGCTTCAGAAGACATAATGGACTCACATTTATTAGGTATTAATTACCGGGGCTATTATCCACTTTATTTACAATAAAGAAAGAGGTCGTACGGTATTCTGTCTTGATTAATTTTAGCCGAGATCAACCATTTGTGTTTTAACGTTTTATGCAAACGGTTAACTAGGGATAGTTGGTTGGGGGTAGAAACAAAAATGCCAGCGGTAAGGCTGGCATTTGTTTAGTTGCAACTATTCTTATTCCAAGAAAGAAGCAGTAATAGATGCTGAAGTTAACGCGTTGTCGATCAAGAAGTCTACAGCTTGTGTCTGCATGCTTACATGATGACCTGCGTCCAAAGGTGTTGGTGTAGTGGTATCTTGCGGTATTACAAACGTACTGTGTGCAGCAACATCACTGAACTTAACAAAGTCCTTCGCACCGTCAGGGGTCGTGTTACTCGAATCAACGACTGTTAGGCCAAGCTTAGTTGCTAACGGTGTCGTTCCTGCGAACGGAGCGTTTGCCACTGTGTTTGGTACTGTATTATCACCTTGTACTTGCCCCATATAAATAGGCAGAACAGGTGAGCCAGAAGCAACTAGATAAGCAGCATTTGTAAACGGATCCACAGTATCTAACACCGTTTGTGCAGCGTAAGCGAACTGTTGGAAAGCGGCTGTCATGGTTGCTTTCTGTGCTGCAGTCGCGTTTGCTTCAAACGTTGTGTAACACTGTTTACTAGAGAGGCTTCCACAGTTCGCGGTTGCGAAACCTGCGTATTCAGTTGAAGCGCTCAATGCAACGCTATGCTTAACTTGAGGGCCAAACTCTGTAGAACCCAGTAGAAGGTTAGATATCTGACCACCAGAGTTTTCTATCGCTGCTGAACTGAATGAGTAAAGCGAATTAGCTGCGACACTACCGAGAGTACGGTTAGAGGCTGCAACTGCCGTCGTTCCAACAATACCGCCTAGCGAGTGGCCTAAGAACTTCACTTGTGAGCCAGTAGCTAGGTTAAAGGCCTTTAATGGAGAAGTTGTGAGTGCCCCAGTTTTTAATGAAACAGCTAAAGATGCACGTAAGCCCATTACATCAAGTGCACTTTGACGTACGTTATCGCGAGCGACGGGTAAGTTCGCTAAGTTTAGATAAGCCAAAACGTCAGCATTTGCCGAACGAGTATCATCCAAACTACGTGTACCGTGGATCGGTAAGTCAATGGCCAATACTGCTACACCCGCTTTTGCAAGGTTGTAAGCGAACGCATAAGCGTTTTCTTTCGCGGAGGTGATGCCGTGTTGGTAGATCACAACATTAGTAGGATCAGAACCATTTGGCGTAAACAGTAAGAATTCGACGTCTTCTAATGATTTAACTTGAGGAACAGGTGAGTATTTGGTGATGACTCGCTCGCTATCAAGTGCAGAACCATCTTTAAGAGTCAGGTTTAAACCAATGAGTTTAAGCTGCTCTGTTTGACTCGTCGCTAATATACTTGCATCAATACCAGCAGCAATAAGTTGAGCGGCCATGTTCGCCTTTTCTGCACTATTACTTAGAGCATTTGAAACCTTAGCTAGGCTAGGCATAGCGGATTCAAACGGCTGAGTATTCCATTTGCTGCTGCTTGTTTCTAAGTAGTGAGGTAACTTAACCGACCCTTGACTTACATTGACATCTGCACTTGATGCATCGTACATCGCCCCAATAGCAAACTTGGCTTTAGCAATCTTAGTCGAGTCGCCGCCACCAATGTATTTATCAAAATCAGTGTCATTTGCTAATGCTGTTTTGAATGTTACTGCAGGAAGAAACGACATAGTGTAAGCGGCTTTTAGGTCAACCGAATTAGGGTTTGCACTGCCTTTCCATACACCATTTAGGTTCGCAGAAGCCAACCCAGTCGCTGTTGCTGCTTTTGTTGCGAAAAGCGAGCCGCCAACTGATTCGGTGGTAAACCACGTCGAGTAGATGATGTCTTTGGTATCAAGGCTAACCTTGCCGGCGGCATTCGCCCCTGCAAAGATTTGCTCTACACCCTGAGTTACTTTCTGAGCTTGAGCTAAGCTGCCGTCAGTATACGTTACTGAACTTGATTTCAGAGCCGCGTAGCTTGACGACATACCTACCGGGTCGCCATTAACATCGTTCAGTTCATTCGACAGTGCCAACACGTATTCGCTTGAAGCATCGAGTGAATCTTTAAATACAATAGTAAAGGCATCCGTTGCAGCGCTAGATAACACATTAAAGTGCGTACCTAGAGTCAACACGCCTGTAACCGTTGGTGGTGTTGTGGATGTGAGTGAACTGCTAAGTTTTAGAATGTAAACGCCGCCGGTCGCGACACCGTCGGCAAGACCGGTACCTTCGAAATTCATAACGATTGGCATCGAAGTAGACCAGCCATCCATTGTGTTCATTGCCGCAATTGGATTCGTTAACGAATCTTTACCACCCGTTGGTAACCCGAGAGTGCCATCCGTCGTGTCCATCAGAGCAAAGCTTGGCAGTGGAACCGCTTTGTTCGCACCACTTAGATGAAACTTAATACTCGTTGTGCGAGCCAGTGAATCTTGAATGTACTGCTCATATTTAACGGCAGTTGAGGCACCTGAACTCGAAGAGTCATCACCACAACCGGCAAGAAATATCGCCGAAGCAAGCAGCGAAACACTAAATAACTTTTTCATGTTTGAATTCCGTTTAGTTAAAGGTGTAGTTCAATTGAATTGCAGATAGGTAAGCGACTGCATCACCTGAAAACTCAAGCTTTTGACCCAGTTCGTTAGTTTCCGTGAAATCACCATCTTTACTTTGTACAAGTGCAAAACCAGCATCAATAGAAAGATCTGGGCTGTATTGGTAAGTCAAGCCAGTGCTGTACCAGTAACGATCGCTATCTGGGATACTTAACGTTGCTTGACCAGCTTGCTCGTCATAGGCAAGACCCGCCCTTAGTGTCCACTCTTGATTCAACTGATAAGTCGCACCCAACGAGTAGCGGTTGTTATCCTCGTAGTGTTCTGTCTTTTTAAAACACACACCATCTTTACAATCTGGACTGGTGGCTTTAAGTTCTTTAAAACTGCTCCAACCCGTTTGTTGCCAACCGTAGTGGATAGCCCACTGTTCGGTCAGTTGGTGGAAAGCCGATATTTCAATAATTGAAGGTAAGGTAATTTTTAAGCGGCCAGTCGTTGCAGTTGCGCTACCTTGTACGATTCCACCGGTGTAATCTTTGAAATCACCATCGTCAAAATCAAGGTCAACTTCCGAACGATAAGCGATAGAAAATCGATTGTTTTCATTCAATTCATATAAGCCACCCACATTCCAACCAAATGCGAATGTTTCACCAGTCATACTGATTAACTTCGTCGACGAAGGATCTCCAGTAACATTTGAAATAGCACCTTGGTGTCGGTTGAGTTCAGCTTCTGCATAAACAAGGTTTACGCCAGCACCAATGCTGAATTGGTCGTCGATTCTATACGCTACGTTTGGGTTTAAATTGACAGACATTAGTGATGTATCACCAGCTAGATCACCCGCGTAGATATCATCTGGGTAATCGGTAGCAACACCGTAGTTGGAAAACATACCAATGCCCCAAGCCCATTGCTCATTGATTGGGCTAATGTAGTAAGCACCAGGTACAATTTGAAGGGGAGCGACGTCTTTAGATGTCTGACTTTGTCCGCCAGAACCTGGAACATTGTTTTGAGTAATGTCTACTTCTGGATCAACGACAGAAACCGCGCCTGAAAATTGGGCTGTATCAAATAGGGTCATTGCAGCGGGGTTTCTCGCAAGTACACTCGCGTTATCGGCAACTGCACCTTCACCTGAGAATGCGCGTCCAAGGCCTGAGGCAGAGTGCTCAGCAACTTGGAAACCAGCCGCAAGTGAATTACATGCAAATAGTACAGAAAGCGAAACGAGAGAGCGTTGTATTGTTTTCATCCTTGACCCTCCTAGGGCATCAAATCTCATTCTTATTGTTGAAAACACACTGAGCATTGTTATTAGTGATGCTCCAATGTAAATGACATGTTAAATTCATGTTTCATGTAAAGTCAAAGAATGAGTTATCATTTTGTGAAGTTATAATTTTAAGGGGCGGGACTTTAACATTTATAATATGCATACAATCAATGGTTTATTCGTGGTTGGAGGTGTGACCAGAATGTTTATGCGCATTATCGGAATAAATAGTGTTCAATTGCTTAAATATGTAACAACTTCGTTTGTGTTTACCGTTAATCGCTAAATCGGCATAATACGGTTTCATTTACGATGGCATTAAATTGGAATTTAAGTTTGGAATTACTCGCGATAGAGTTTCTTGGAAAACCGCTTCGTTTAGAAGGTTCAATGGCTGGTTGGCAACAGCTGTTCTGGGATAATACACTTGTGTCTCAACTGGATGCGACCTCAGAGCAAGATAATGCTCGAACTCACTCATTCATGTTGCAATCTGGCGAAGATACGTTGCAGTGTCACGTCAAAGCGTCAGTTCAATGGCAGCCATTTGAGATGTACTACAAAGCCTCCGTCAATGGTCAAACGATTGCCGAAGGTAACCGCGACACTAAAGACATCGAGCAACAAACTCCCGTTGTAGCACCTAAACCTGAGAAGCGTTTTAGCTTAATTGGATTAGTGTCGCTTGGTATGAAAGCATTAAAAAGTGCCAAGCTAATCAAAGTCGTACTTGCCTCAGCGAGCTTGGCTGCGTATTCATGGCTGTTTTCAATTCAATTTGCTTTAGCTCTAATCGCTTGCCTTATGTTCCATGAATACGGCCATATTAGAGCGATGAAATACTTTGGCATGAAGACCAAAGGCATCTATTTGATACCGTTCCTTGGTGGTTTAGCGTTATCCGATGAGAAGATCAATACGCGCTGGCAAGACGTAGTTATCTCAATCATGGGGCCATTGTTCGGATTGATATTGTCTTTGGTGTTTACCGTGTTGTACTTGATCACTGGCGAGATGTTCTTTGCTGGGCTTGCAGTATTCAACGCGCTATTGAACTTGTTTAATCTATTGCCAATTTTGCCTCTCGATGGCGGACATGTACTGAAAAGTATCAGTTTCTCAATGAACAGCGTGCTTGGTATTGTATTGTGTATCGCAGCCGCTGTTGCTGGTGTGGTACTGAGTTATCAGTTGAATCTGACCTTGTTTGGTTTCTTATTGTTTATGGGTAGTGTGGAAATACTGTTCGAATGGAAAGGGCGTCACCACAGTCACTTGTTACCATTAGACAAATACGGTCAAGTCGTGTCGTTTGTTTGGTATGTGGGTTTAGTGAGTAGTTTGATTGGTGTTATCTGGTATTTTGCATCTACTGGTGATCAACTATTAAGCCTACCATTGCAAATTCTTGGTACTTAACAAGAACCAAAACAAAAAAGTGCCCTAGCCAATATGGATAGGGCATTTTTGTATTCGAAGTTTAGCGTCTAAACAAATGTAAAATTACGTTTTGCAATTTGGTCTTGGAGAACCCGATTGGGGAAGCGTTTTGATCGTCGCTTGCAGATCTTTGATACGCGTACTGTGCGAAGGGTGTGTAGAAAGCAGTTCTGGGGGCTGATTACCACCCGATGCCTTCGCCATGTTTTGCCATAAGTCGACACTTTGGTTAGGATCGAATCCAGCTCTAGCCATATACTCTAGGCCAACAACATCGGCTTCAGATTCTTGAGTTCGCCCATACGGTAGAATAACGCCATACTGAACGCCTAAACCTAAAGCAGCCATCGTCATACCTTGATATTGGCTGTATTCTGATGTGCCTAATGCGATGCTAGTAACCGATAAACCAGTGTTAGCGATTTGAGACTGAGATAGGCGCTCGTTACTGTGGTCTGCTAAAACGTGCGCCACTTCGTGCCCGATAACTGTCGCGAGTTGGTCTTGATTAACCGCTACCTTAAGCAACCCGGTATATACGCCAATTTTTCCACCTGGTAGGGCGAATGCGTTTACTTGGTCACTGTCAAAGACAACAACTTCCCATTCACTAAAACCTTGTTTAGGAATGTATTGCGTGATGCTGTTTGCGACGCACTGTACATAAGCGTTCGTTTTTGCATCTTTGCTGATGGGTTGTTCTTTCTTCATTTGTTCAAAAGACTGTGCTCCAAGCTGAGACATATCTTTATCTGAAAAAAGCAGTAATTGGTTTCTGCCTGTTGGGGAAGCGCTGCATGCACTTAGCCCAGCGAGTGTAAGAAGCGAGGCAAACTTCATCCATGACGTCATACAATATCCTCCGTGTATTCGGTTTTTATGCATGTTAACATCAACTTGTGTAATAGCTAGTAGCAGTAAGATAACTATTTCGGTAATAATCCCAGCAATAATGCTAACGTTATTGGTTTTATCAACCTATTAACGATGATAAAACTGCACACGCGATAACAAAGCCAATAATTAAGGAACCTACATGAGTATTTGGAAAAAGCCCGTTGACCTAGAGATCTTCAACGCGACCTCAAAAAATACCTTAATTGAACACCTCAATATTGTATACACCGAGGTCAACGACAACTCTTTGGTGGCAACCATGCCGGTTTGTCATTTTACCCACCAACCTTTAGGTATGCTCCATGGCGGCGCATCGGTTGTGTTAGCAGAAACGCTTGGCTCATTGGCTGCTAATTTTTGCGTTCCAGAAGGCTACTATTGCGTTGGGCTAGATATCAACGCAAACCACGTTAGATCAATGCGCGATGGCCATGTTGTCGGTACTGCTGAGCCTATTCACTTAGGTGTGTCTACCCAAGTATGGCAGATAAACATCACGGATGAGCGTCAACGCTTAGTCTGTACAAGTCGTTTAACTATTGCTGTGAAGAAACATAAGCGATAATAGGCTAAGCATTAGTTAGCTGTGTTTGTATTTATAAGAAGTAATCTGTATTTAAAATAGTCCGAGAAATCCATGGTCATAACGTTTAAAAGTGGGAAAATCATCGCAACCGCACATGAGCTGGTCGTTCGTTTGGATGGTGAGCACAGAGTCACGCTACAAGCTCAAGTTGATGCAATCCAACTGATAGGAAAAGGGGCAAATGTCATTTCAGCCAATGGTTCTGAATGCAAGTGGTCGATTAAATTAGACAACGAACAGCAGCTCCGAGATATTGCCAATGAAATCGGCTGCGATGTGATGTAATCGTATACTGCAAAAGTACTTAGACCTTCTATTTGAATCAAACATTAGGACACCATACCTAATAAATCGCAAGAAAATCACATCAGTAAGATTGATTTTAAGTCTTAAAATAGGGAAACTGAATTCAATGTCCTTTGAATAAGTTTTCCTCTTTATGAGCAGCCCAAGACTTCGCGTTCAATTTGAAACCCTGTTTGAATACTTCGATGGTAAAGATTCTGATGTTCAGCTCGACGACATCACGGATGTGCTTTGTTGTACCCGTCGTAATGCCCGGATGGTACTCAATAAGCTTGAAGAAGAAGGATGGGTTGAGTGGTTACCTGCGGCTGGGCGAGGCAAGTTATCTCAACTTATTTTTAAGCAGAATCGTTGCGATGTCAGTGAAAACTTAGCAAGACGCTACTTACAAGAAGGTAAAATTGGACAAGCGCTGTCAGTGCTTGATCACAATGCAGCCAAGCTGACTCAAGTTATTCAAAATTACTTGGGTGTGCAATACCAGGAAGGTGAGCAGGTTATTCGTTTGCCTTATTACCGACCGCTTTCTATGCTTAACCCGACAAAGTCGATGCGACGATCTGAGCAGCATATTACCTGTCAGGTATTCAGTGGGTTAACACGTTTGGATGAGAACGATCAATTACAGCCCGATCTTGCTCATTCATGGCAAAAAATCAGCGATTATCAATGGCGATTCTTCTTGAGACCCGGAGTCCGTTTTCATAACGGAGAGCCTTTGTTAACTAATCATGTTGTGGATACGCTGCTAGCACTCGAACCTCTCAATATGTTCTCACATATAAAAGACGTCTCTTCTCCGGCAAACTGTGTGGTTGATGTCTTTTTAACGCGACCAGATAAACACTTCCCACTCGCTCTGACTGAATCTGTTGCCAAAGTCACCTTACCGATGATTTTACGTGGTGAAGACTACGATATTCGACCGATTGGTACTGGCCCTTATCGCATTGAAAAGAACGATGAGAAGCAACTCGTGCTAACGGCTTTTAACGGATATTTTGGTTTTAGGTCATTGATTGATCGTGTTGAGGTTTGGGTTGTTGATGAGGCTTACTCTTCAATGGTTTACCCAAGTCTTTCTAAGCCTGTAATGGCGGATCGCGGCGATAGCGACGAAGTCGAACTTGATCCCGGCTGTACCTATCTACTGTTGAATCGGAAAAAGGGCATCGCACAAGATCCTGCATGGGCGCAATTTTTATCTAATACTTTGAATGCGGCCGATCTGTTTGTACACATTCCGAAAGAAACTGTTATCGATTTGGGAGTGTTACACGCTTATGGGATAAAGCCCGGTTGGTATGACATCAAGTTGAACACGCCGGTTTGTCCACCAGCGAATGCGAAACCAACCATTAGATTGGCTTACCAATGCCAACACCCAATGTTTCCAACACTTGCGAAGGCTATTGTTACAGTGTTGAAGCAATATGACGTCGACGTTGAACTTTATGGTTACGAAACCGATCCTCCACACGCCGATAATGTCGATATTTGGATTAATCCAATGGGTATCGCTAACAATAGAGATGACGCGTTAGCGGGCTGGTTGATGGATTACAGCTTTCTCGATGAATCTAGCCCGGCAGAAGACTTCGATCAATGGTGTCACATGATCGATCGTTGGCGCTCGGGCGAATTCGAGCAATTCCCAGCAAGACAGTTAGGTAAACAATTGGTGCAAAGCAATCAATTGATTCCAATGTTCCACTGTTGGTTAGGCGTTAACAAAGATCAATGCGGTACGCTGCAGAACGCAAAGTGTAATGCACTCGGTTGGTTCGACTTTAGCCAAGTTTGGGTAAAACCGGACGTTGACTAAGACCAGAGATAACTTGATTAGGACAACACGATGCAAACGGTGATGATCACATTTATAACGCTGGTGGCGTTTGCTGCCAATTCAGTGTTGTGTCGTTGGGCTTTGATGGATCAAACCATTGATCCTTTGAGTTTCTCGATCGTTCGTATCATATCGGGTGCCCTTACACTTCTGATTTTATTAACTTTGTCTTCCCACTCTAAGTCTAGAGAGGAGCTAGTAAACAACGACAAGTCGGTAGAGACAAAGCTCAAATTACCGTTTCAATTCACATCAATATTGTCACTCCTCGTTTATATGTTTGGTTTCTCGTTTGCTTACTTAGAGCTTGGTGCAGGTCTCGGTGCTTTGGTTCTGTTTGTCGCGGTTCAATTTACGATGATTGCCGCACACCTGTTAGCTGGCAATAGAATGTCATTGTTAGAGTGGTGTGGTTGTTTGTTGTCAGTTTCTGGGCTCGTTTACTTACTCATGCCGACGGATTCGACAAGTTCGCCCGATATAACCTCCATCATATTGATGGCTCTGGCTGGAGTAGGTTGGGGGATTTATACACTTGCGGGTAAGAAATCCACGAACGCGTTGCAATCCACTACTGCCAACTTTGCATTTAGCTCGTTAGTGATCCTTGTGTTAGTAAGCCTGTTACTTGTCATCCCTAATGTGGCATCGCAAATATCCATCACAGAACAAGGCTTGATTTACGCAATATTGTCGGGCTCAGTGGCTTCTGGTGTGGGTTATAGTTTGTGGTATTACGTGGTGAAAAAACTGGATACAGTGGTCGCATCCATTGCACAGCTTTCTGTTCCCGTTATCGCGACACTTGGTGGCGTTTTGTTGTTATCTGAACCTGTTACTATGCAATTTATTATCTCATCGACTGTTATCTTACTTGGAATAAGCTTGGTTCTTGTCGCACCTAAACTTAAGAAATAAAGGGTTCAATCATTAACTTCTATGGCTAAACCAAACAAAAAACAACCTACTAAAACGGTCCAGATATTCTGCGCTAAATGTAAGACACAACTTTTCAAGTATCGAAAAGGCGGCAAAGGGGCGCTCGTAAAGTGTTTTAAGGAACGGATCGTTGAAGATTTCACAAAAGACCCTTGTGTGTGCCCTGAATGCGGAATTGAATTTGCGCGAGATACTTTGGTTCGAGGTACGCCTGCCTACAAATTTGTGGGTGGCAAGGTAACTATGAAGTAGTTGAGAAGAATAAATGCCGCAGCACATCATGCGTGTGGCATTTCACATTGTTTTTTATATTCAGAAGAAAGGTTAGAGCTTAATGAGCTCTAACTCGTCCTTGAAGTTGCAACAGTAATAGCGAGACAATGGCACCCGTTGTATCACACAGCATGTCTTTCTGTGCATCCCAAATATCACCTTGTGAGCCAAGGAACGCGATACCTTCATCACCACCTGCAATTTCTGCATACCACCATTCTATAATCTCGTAGCCAGCTGCTACACTCATGATCGCAAATAGGGCAAAGAAACAGGCTAGTATCGGCTGAGCCAATTTCTTACGAATCAAATACTCTGCGAGTGGATAGGCATAAAGACCAATAGAGAAATGGGCTACTCGGTCAAAGTTATTGCGCTCAGAGCCGATAAGGTTATTGAACCAGTCAAATGGCACTTCTGAGAAGGTATATTTTGCGCCTATCGTGTGCAAAATAAGCCAGATAAACATCAGAGCATAAGCTGTCTTAGAAAAGGTGAGCTTGGTGGATAGCCACCATATCCCGATAAGAATACCGAGAGCAGGGACGATCTCAGCGATCCAAACGGCTCTTGAAGATGGCGCAAAGGCTGAAAAGAGAAAGATAACAAGATAGACAGCAGTTAGTGAGAGTAGAGGTCTATTTTGAGCAAGTGGCGTAATTGTCATCATCAGATCCTTTATAAGTTTTTTGTATAGTTACATAATAATGAACAGTGTTCAATTGTGTTCTAATCACTAGATTTGTTGAAAAGTAGTGTTATCGCCCAGTATCTAGACAAACGGTTGGCGGAGTTTCACAAAAGTTTGATTTACAACAAAGCGATCCTTAAAATCATTGCATTACTACATAACAAGAAAGAAAAGTCATGAAACTGGAAACTGTCGATTACCTTGCTGACGACGCAGCAGAACAATTTGTTCGATCTCTACGTGAAACGGGTTTTGGTGTTCTTAAGAATCACCCCATCCCAAAAGAGCTTGTTGAGTCAATTTACGAGAACTGGTACCAATTCTTCATTTCTGAAGAGAAAGAGAACTTCCACTTCAATGTTGAAACACAAGATGGATATTTTCCACCTTCAGTTTCTGAAGTTGCTAAGGGCCACACTGTAAAAGACATCAAAGAATACTTTCACGTATACCCTTGGGGTCAGATTCCTGAACAGTTAAAAGAACAGATTCTAGATTACTACCAACGTGCTAATGCTTTTGCTCAAGAACTATTAGGTTGGGTTGAAGCACATGCGCCTCAAGAAGTACAAGAGAAGTTCTCAATCGCGCTTTCTGAAATGATTAATGGCAGCGAACAAACACTGCTTCGCGTTCTTCATTACCCACCAATGCAAGGCGATGAAGAGCCAGGTGCTATCCGCGCAGCTGCTCACGAAGACATCAACTTACTGACTGTTCTTCCTGCAGCAAATGAGCCGGGCCTTCAAGTTAAAGCTCAGAATGACGAGTGGTTAGATGTTCCATGTGACTTCGGTAATATGATCATAAACATTGGTGACATGCTTCAAGAAGCATCAGGTGGTTACTTCCCATCGACAACTCACCGTGTAATTAATCCATCAGGTGAACGCCAAGAGAAATCTCGTATCTCTTTGCCACTATTCCTTCACCCAAAACCGGAAGTTGTACTGTCTGAGAAGTACACCGCAAATGAATACCTAATGGAACGTCTAAGAGAGCTTGGTGTTATCTAATTAACTAGTTCCTTGTGCTAAAATTGGTATAGATATCAGAGGTCAGCAAAATTGCTGGCCTTTTTTTGTTTTTCCAAAGAGCTAAACCAATCATAGCCAATTACTGGTCACCTTAGCTGCGTAATTTTGATGGATAACGGGCTCTTGAGCCAAGCAATTGAATGTGGTGTTCCATTAAGCTCGACAAATCGTAGAAAATCGCTTTCAATTAAGAGAAGTCAGCCCACTGACCTAGGGCAATTCATCATGCCTAACAAGCTAACAACTTAATAACCCAAATGAGCCAACTATGTCGAATAATCAAGGTGTGAGAGCGAGCTTTCATAGCCATATGGAGAACCCTTTGCTCTGGCCCATTATGGAAGTGCTTAAGCGAAAACCAAGTGGATGGAAAGTACACACACTGGCGGCTTATCTAAACGACCTTGGGTTTATGCCTGTATTAGATGCAGCACCCGAGAAGGAGTTATTTAAAAAGAACTTTCTCATTATGAATGCGCTGTATCAGCTTCAAGAAACCTTGCACCCTGATGGTTGGCTTCAAGTTCAAGCAATGGATATTGAATTAATGAATGGAAGCTATCATGGAAATAGCCACAGCATTGATCACCAAGACCCTCTTCGAGACTACTACACTAATTGGACTAACTATGAAGCGGATGAAGGTGAAGTCAAAAGGCTGCTGAACGAGTTTTGGACTCGGTACAGAAAGTTTGTTGGCGCTGATACGCTCAATTTAGATAAAAACCGTGCATTGAAGTTATTTGATCTCCCTGTAGACGCAACGCATAAGGAAATTAGAAAGCGTTGGCGACAGCTGGCGTTGCGGTGGCATCCCGATAGAGACGAGGGCAATACGGCAAAATTCCAGACGCTTTGTGAGGCGTGGCATGTATTACGAAGTTCATAATCGACGTAACTCTTACTGCGCTGTTTATTGACTCTTTAGAGTGAAATTTAAGCCCTATATAAAATTGAAAGCCCCATGTTGTGAGTGACACAAGTGGGGCTTTGTCGTCATTATGCTTGTATTGTTACTAGGCTATGCGTTGTTACTAGATTAAGCGTCGTTACAACTTCATTTATTGTGCTATGAGTGATCTTTGTTTTCTCCACTCTTATGTTCGAATGCATAGTCGAGTACTTTACGGATATAAGGAGCACCGACCTTGGAACCACCATTACCGTGCTCGATGACCACAGTCGCAACATATTCAGGGTGTTCGTAAGGTGCGAATGCCGTGTAAAGCGCGTGGTCGAGTAAATGCCGAGCCAGTTTCTTGGAGTTGTAGACCTGATCTTTTGCAAGATCAAATACTTGGGCTGTTCCCGATTTACCGCCGCTAGTGTAGTCAGTTCCTTTAAATGCACGTCTGCCGCTACCTCGACTGCCGTGGTTTACGAGTCGCATCGCATTAATAGGTACATCCCATATCTCGTCTGGTACTTCAGTGATCGACAGCATCGGCTCAGGTTCAACCAGTTTTTGCGTATCAAAATCTTCACCGTGATCTAAGGTAGCTCTCAAGATATGAGGTGGCATTACCTTCCCATGATTAACTAGTACCGAGGTTGCTTTGGCAAGTTGCATTGGCGTGGATGTCCAATACCCTTGACCAATACCAATAGGGACGGTGTCACCTTGATACCAAGGGGTACGATAACGCATCATCTTCCACTCTCGAGTTGGCATGTTGGCGGTACTTTCTTCATAGATATCGATGCCCGTAGGTTCACCAAAACCAAAGCGATTCATCCAACTTGAGATGCGGTCGATACCTAAATCAAAGGCGGTTTGATAGAAGAATGAATCCACCGACTCTTCAATCGCTTGAGTTACGTCAACAGGACCGTGACCCCAGCGTTTCCAGTCTCGCCATGATTTAGAGTTGCGTTTGGAACCGGGAATTTGCCATGAACCGTGATCATCACGAATGGTGTTTTCTGATATAACATGCTCTTGTAATCCGGCAACGGCCATAAATGGTTTTATGGTGGATGCTGGAGGGTAAACGCCCAGTGTGGTGCGATTCACCAACGGGTGAGCAGGGTCATTCAATAGACGTTGGTAGTTCTTACTCGAAATGCCGTCGACAAATAGATTAGGGTCATAACTTGGGCTAGATGCCATCGCCAGTACACTGTTGTCTTTTGGATCGAGGATAACCGCACTTCCGGTTCGGTGATCAAGTTGTTCAAATACGTATTTTTGCAGTTCAAGGTCAATATTTAATACTATGTCTTTGCCTGCAACTGGCGGCACGTACTCAATAGTCCGAACAACACGGCCACGGCTGTTTACTTCAACTTCTTGATAGCCTTTGGTTCCGTGTAGGATATCTTCGTAATAGCGTTCGACACCGAGCTTACCAATAATAGTAGTCGCTTGATAATTCGCTTCGATGCCTTTTTCTTCTAGCTTCTTTAGGTCACTATCATTGATGTGTGCCACATACCCTAAGACATGGGTCAGCACCTCTCCATTTGGGTAAAAGCGCTTTAAGTTCGTATCAATCGATAAGCCGGGGAATTGGTACTGGTGCACCGAAAACTTAGCAATCTCTTCTTCACTTAGGTTCTCTAATATAGTGACAGATTTGAAACGGCGCGTGTTGTGATAACGTTTTTTGAATCGAGCGATCTGCTCAACATCACGCGGGATGTATTTGTCGAGCTTGGCGAGCATGGTATCGACATCATCTGTTTGCTCGGGAATCATCGTTAGATTAAACACAAGCTTGTTCTCGGCAAGCAACACACCATTACGATCGTAAATTAGCCCGCGAGTAGGCGCGATAGGCAATACTTTGATTCTGTTGCCATCCGCACGAGTTTGATAGCTTTCAAAATTGTCGACTTGAAGTCGGTACAGGTTGGCGACTAAGACGAGAGTGAACAGTAAGATCCCACAAAACGCCACGATTACACGGTTTTTGAATAGGTTTACTTCGATTTTATGGTCACGCATCTTAACGCGTTTATGATTCATTGAAGCCTCAAGAGTCTGTTACATTTAGTTACACCTATCGAGTCGGAACTTTATCTGAATATCGCCATAGTTTTGTAAAAGCTGTGTCATGATTTTGGGGATTTCTATGATTAAAGCGCTGACCAACAATGTAGTTACGTAAAGAGTGGCCGAATCAGATAGAAATATAGGAATTGAACGCAAAAAAACGGCCCTCATAAATGAGAGCCGTAACAATAAAGATTAACTTAACGCGAGGTATTAGTTCGAGCTCGAAGGTTTGAACTGAGATTTACGCATACGGTTTAGTGCGGCCATTACATCCAATACTCTTGGTTTCGCTAAGTCACCGTAGTTTGGCATGTTCACGTGCCACTCATCGCTTAAGATAGCGCTAAACTCTTTAGCAGGGTTGTTTGACCAACCTGGAGTTTGTGCAAACTGGAACCAAGCCCAACCAATCGCGTTTACTTCTGACGTTGATTCTAACTGCTCTAATGCAGAAAGGTCCGCGAATTCCTTACCAAAACGCAGTGACTCTTTGCCTTTCGCGTTAACTCGGAATTTGCCGTCAGTAAGAATGTTCATCAATGCTGCGCGGTTTAACGAACGAGGAACAAACGTTTCTAATGCGGTCTCACATTCGTTAGTTCGCTGAGTAGGGTGTTGAGCGATGACTTCTTGTGCTTTATCAGTTACGTCTACCGCTTGGTAGTCGTGCATTTGAATAACAGTGTCAGCCACGTCTAGGTAATCGCCAGATCCACCCATTACAACAATGGTAGAGATATCCATCTCTTCACGAAGTTGGCCAATACGGTCAACAAGTGGAGTGATTGGCTCAGCACCTTTTGATACTAGAGCTTGCATACGTTCGTCACGAATCATGAAGTTAGTCGCTGACGTATCTTCATCAATAAGTAGTGTTTGAACGCCTGCTTCAATCGATTCTTGTAGCCAAGCCGCTTGCGATGTAGAACCTGATGCATCTTGTGTGCTGAAATTAGACGTGTCTTTCTGCATTGGTAAATGGTTGATGTAGTTTGAAAGATTCAAGTTATGTACACATCGGCCATCTTCAGCACGGATCTTCATCGTATCGGTCGCAGTCACGATACCTTCACGGCCATCACCAGGAATATGGTTGTAGATAGAACGTTCAACGGCGTTCAATAGTGTAGATTTACCATGGAAACCACCACCAACGATCAGCGTGATGCCTTTAGGAATACCTAGGCCAGTCACATCACCTTGGTTTGGCGCGTTTAGCGTCACACTTAAAGACTCTGGTGCTAGGAAAGGAACTGCGCCTTTCATTGGCAGGTCGCAGTTACCTGCAATACGAGGTAATACACTGCCATTTGCAACGAATGCTGCTAGGTTGTTTTCTTCCAATTGAGCACGCAATGCGTCTTGGTCTTCAACAGCTTCACAATGCTTAATCATCGCTTCGATGTTGAGTTCGCGTTCAAGCGTTGCGCGACGAATAAACTTAGGCAAATAGAATGTAATGATGTTGATTGCTTTCTTTGCAAGAATACTACGACCATCAGCGGGTAGGTTGATACGAAAACGAATTTCGATACCGTGCTCGGTGAAAACCACAGATGTGTTATCCAAAACAGTTTGGCCGGTTAGTGCGATAGACACGGTCGCTTCTTGCTTAGCAAATTCAGAGAAGCTACGTGCAATAAAATCACGCGCTGCTACTTGGTATTCGTAAGATTTTTCTTTAAGCCAATCTAACCCTGTTAACGACCAAGCGCGTGTTGCGCGAAAACGTGAAGATGATGCATACGGGTCACCTTGAACGTGGTCGATGTGTAATTCGAAATCAGCAAAGTCGTATTGACCTTTAATTTGTTGATATGCGCGGAAGTTTTGTTTTTCGAGCTTTTTAAGCTTTGCAGTCAACTGATCCATAACGAGGAATGCCTATATAAAGGGAAGATAAAACAGAAAGGCGGCGATTATAAAAATCACCACCTATAGAGTAAAGAGAAAGTAGGCCTAAATCCAAAACAAAGTGCTCTTTTTCGCCTTAAGCGTAACGAGTTGTCCCCAAATAGTTTTGATTGATTAAGCTGTGTTCGAATTCTTGGCTCGGCATTGGCTTGCCATAAAGGTAACCTTGTCCCACATCACAGCCTTCATTGATGATAAATTGCTCCTGAACCTCCGATTCAATGCCTTCAATCGTGACTTTTAAGTCGAGCTTTTTCGCGATTTGGACTATGGACCGAACGATCTCTGAGTCTTCCTGTGAGTTGAGCATTTGGTCGATGAAGCTCTTATCAATTTTAATCGTATCGAATGGGAATTTCTTAAGGTAACTAAATGAGGCATAGCCCGTCCCAAAGTCGTCCAGTGACAATGTAACGCCAATGTTGTGTAACGATTCCAATGTATTTTTCGCGACGACTTCATCTGCAATGAGGCAACTTTCCGTGACTTCAAGTTCTAAGAAATGAGGTTCTAGGTGATAGGTTTCCAACAGGTGAATAATTTGGTCTGCGAAATCAACATTCTTTAATTGAATAGCAGATACGTTTACGGCTATTTTGAAATCTTCAACGTATTCGGACCACTCTTTCGCTTGCTCAATCGCGTTGCGCAGAGCAAAATTTCCTACTTCGAAAATTAACCCGTTTTGCTCGGCCATGTGTATTAAGGTTTCGTTAGATATGTCTCCCAGAACGGGGTGTCGCCAACGTAGTAGAGCCTCTGCACCAACCCAGCGATGAGTCAACGGGCATACTTTAGGCTGAAAATAGAGCATAAGGTCATCATTACGAACCGCTTGGAGTAAATAACCTTCAATCTTATTAATATGACTTTGTTCTTCAGCATGAGACTGAGAATAGTAAGCGAACTTCTGTCCGGAATCTTTACATGCCAACATCGCTTCTGAAGATTTTTGGATAATACTGTCAGCACCATCGTCGTGCTCAGTAATCGCAATCCCTATAAAGGCATGCAGATGAACTTTGTCACTACCAATGTCAAATTCTGAATGACCGACTTTTACCAATGTCTGGCATAGTTCTTCGATACGTTGGTGCAAATCTTTAACACTGAACGCCAACACAAGGTCAACCGAAGTAGGGCGCGCAGTTAATACCTCGACATCAGAGATACTGTCGATGCGTTGTCGGTATTCAACAAGCACTTGGTCTAACGCGTTGTAGCCATATCGAGCTTGAATGCGCCTGCCATTAGTAAATCCAATATGGATTACTGCGAGTGAGCCACCAGTAAACCTTTGTTGTGACAACAACTTCTGATCTAAGCGCGACTCAAAAGCACTTCGGTTCAAAAAACCCGTGCCGAGATCGTGATTTTTTTGGAAATTGATCTCTTGTTCTGCCGCTCTGCGCTTATCAATCTCTTGGTTTAATGAATAATTAAGACTCGCGAGGTCTTTTGTGCGAGTAGCAACTCGGCTTTTTAAGTCACGATTCATTTGAGTGAGCTTAGCGTGTTGAAACAAGGTTTTTAATTGAGATTCTATCGAGGTGCGAAAGCTTTCTAATAGCTTAATATAGGTAGGCGTGTAGTGATTTTCTTTCGAGTCCAAGATACAAATGGTGCCGAACAATTCGCCGTTAGGCCAACATAGCGGAATGCCACAATAAGAGATTAAGCCAAGCTTTGTGTCGGGGTTATTTTTCCAATCAACATCGGCAAGCGCATTGGGTACTAAAAGCTGCTGCTGAGACTCCATCACCGTTTCGCAGTAAAGCCCATTTCCTAATGTTTCAGAATCGCCTTTGTTATAAGGGTTATCCTGACTGTGGCTGGTAGAGAAAACTTCAATGTAGTTGGTATGAACACGCATGATAAGTGCAGCAGGCACTTGAGTGATTTGAGCTAAGAGGTCGACAATATTTTGCCAGCTGGAGGCCATATCGTCAGGGATATCTAAGTCTATCGTTTTTATCTTCTTCATATGACTCCGAGTCAATTATGCTAAATGCATCAACACATCCTGTGTTAATTAAGATGAACCAAATAAACTGTGAATATTACATTAACTAAGTATAAGAAATGTTGCACAAAAAAACCTCCGCAATTTTGCGGAGGTTTTCAAATGTGAATCTGGGTCTCAGTAATGAGATAAGTTTCGATTAAGGCTTTAACTTTATAAAATCATCAGTGTTAAGTTTCTCTTTATAGTCTACCGATGGTTGAGCAAAACCGTTCAACTGTAAAAACTCTTCTTTAAAACCTTGATAGTCACCGATTGATTGGAAGTTGTTTTCATCCATAGCTTCAAGTAGTTCAGTCACATGAGCTTGGGTTTCTGGGTCGAGTTCCCATTCATCCATCCGAATTAGGCGCTCGCCATCAAGTGGTACTTTGGTTTGTCCATACAGCTTACTGCTGAATAAGCGTTGCATTTGTTGGATACAACCTTCGTGGGTCTCTTTTTCTTTCATCACTCTATATAAAGCGAGCAGATAGGGGCTTAGCCCCGGAATGAACACACTCGCTTTGGTCACTAATGCTTTACACACGGTCGCGTAAGCATTACCACCAAAGTTTGCTAGTTCAAGGTTAAGTGCGTGACTGGTTTGATGAAGGTCTATTTTAGCGCGGCCCAAAGTACCGTCTAAGTAGATAGGGTGCGTGACTTCTGGACCAACGTAAGAAAAAGCAATGGTTTTGCAACCTGGGGCAATAGATTCAGCATTGATTAGCTCATCTATCCACTGTTCCCAATCTTCGCCGCCCATGACTTTGAGTGTGCTTTCGGCTTCTTCTTCCGTTGCAGCATCAAGTGTGTTGGTCACCCAGTTGTCGTGCTCTAGTGAGATAGTCGCACCAGTCACGCTTTCACCGATTGGCTTAATGGCAGAGCGCCAGAATTCTTCGGTATTTGGTTTGGGTCTTACGCCAGCAGCCAAGCTATAGATAATCAGATCCACTTCACCTTCGAAGTAGGTTTCGATGGCTTCGACAACTTGTGAACGTGTTTCTTGTGAAAATGCGTCGCCAACAATGTTGATAGCAGTGCGTTGCTCTCGTTCGGCTTCTTTCTTGAAATAGATGTTGTTGTACCAACCAGCGCTGCCTAGGGATTTCTCGTTAGGACCGCGCTCGAATGAGACGCCGATGGTGTCAGCTTTTGCACCGCCAAAGGTAAGGGCAATGCGAGCGGCAAGGCCAAAGCCAGAGGAAGCACCGATAATCAGTACTCGCTTAGGGCCATCTTTGATCTGCGGCGCACTCTTAACAAACTTGATTTGTTGCTTTACGGATTCTTGACAGCCTAGAGGGTGAGCGCTTTTGGCTACCACACCCTTGATAATAGGTTCGATCAGCATAAATAACCTTACAGTTAACGGTGATATGCACTCAGGCTAACGTAAAGCTGTGTAAAATTTATTGAGCTAGACCATTAAAACCTAAAGATACTGATATAATTCTTTGGCGACAAATTCAGCAATCCAAGGCTGAGCTTCTGGTTTTGGATGCAGTCCATCGTTCATCATCCACTCCGGTTTGAGGATGATATGCTCTAGGAAAAACGGCAAAAGTGGCACGTTTTGTTGATCAGCAAGCGCTGCAAAAACGTACTCAAACTGTTGGTTGTAACGCTTACCGTAATTCGGTGGGATTTTAATCTTCATCATAATAGGTTTCGCGCCCGCAGCTTTTATCTGCTTAATGATTTGATCAAGATTCGCAGACATCAGCTTAGGTGGGAATCCACGAAGACCATCATTCGCACCGAGTTCGATAAGAACAGTGTCTGGGGCGTGTTCTTCAAGCAATTGTGGTAAACGAGCTAAGCCATTGCCAGTTGTGTCACCAGAAATACTTCCGTTGACCACGGTTACCGTTTTGTCATGCTTTGCTAACGCGTCTGGTAACAGGCTTGGCCAACTCTGTTTGATGTCCATGTTATAACCAGCACTCAAGCTATCACCAAGCACCAGTAACTTAGAATCTAACTCGGTATCTTGAGCCAAAGAAGCGGTTGAAAATATAATTAAGAATAAAAAGGAAATTAGTCGAGTCATGCATACATCCATCATTAAAGCAGAAGCTGTTTCGAAGACAGTGTCTACTAATCAAGAACATTTAACAATCTTAGAGCATGTTGATATCGATATTCGTGAGGGTGAAACGGTTGCGATCGTCGGTACTTCAGGTGCGGGTAAATCCACGTTAATGACACTGCTTGCAGGACTCGATGTGCCAACTTCTGGCGAAATCAGTTTGTTAGGCCAACCTCTATCACAGCTTGATGACGAAGCGAGAGCCAAAATCCGCAGTGAATCCGTTGGGTTTGTTTTCCAAAGCTTCTTATTGATCCCAAGCCTTTCTGCCCTGCAAAACGTCACGCTGCCTTGTTTGTTGAAAGGTGAAGACGAAGACATCGAACGCGCGACGGCTTTGCTTGAATCAGTGGGCTTGAAAGACAGGCTTGATCACCTGCCGTCTCAACTGTCCGGTGGTGAACAACAAAGGGTAGCATTGGCTCGTGCGTTTATGATTAAGCCTAAAATTTTGTTCGCTGATGAACCAACGGGCAACCTAGACCAACAAACGGCAGCGAAAATCGTCGAGCTGTTGTTCGAACTTAATTCATCGCACGGTACAACGCTTGTTCTCGTCACGCATGACCCTAAGCTCGCACAGCGTTGCCAACGAACCTTGAAAATGCATGTCGGTCACATAGAGGAAGTGTAAATTGAATTCATCACACGGACTGAATAAACGACTGTTTTCATGGAGCATCGAAGAGATTCGACATGGTCAGCTATGGCCGGTATCCATCGCTCTAACGCTCATTATAGCTTGTGTGTTCGCGCTTTCAGCTTTAGCTGAGCGTATGGAACAAGTGATCGTAAAGCAGGGCAAAGATGCGTTAACCGCCGACAGTGTATTTGTATCGGCAAACCCAATCCCCCAACCTTTATTAGACCTGACTCAGGTTGAACAGTTAGAAAGCTCTCAGTTAACTCGCTTCTCAACCATGGCATTCAGTGATAACTCGATGCAGTTGGTTACTGTTAAAGCCGTAGAGAGCAATTACCCTTTACGCGGTGAAATGATACTGGAAGGCGCAGATAACGCGGCAAGCAATCATGTTGAACCGGGGGAATTGTGGCTTGATGAGCGTATATTTGCTCAGCTAGAAGTTGAGATAGGTGACAATGTCACGATAGGCGATGCCGATTTAACAATCACAGGGCGTATCGCGCAAGAACCGGGCTTGAGTTTTAACCCTTTCCAACAAATGCCTGCAGTTCTGATTCACAATAACGATGTTGAAGCGACAGGCGCAATCCAACCAGGTAGCCGCGTTAGCTTTAGATTGTTTTTAAATGGTGATGAATCGAAACTCAAAGCAGCACAAGACAGTATCGAACTGACACCAAGTGATCGCTGGCGTACACAAGACTCAGCCAGTCGTACCAACGAGATGTTCGAAAGTACGACTCAATACTTATCGCTAACGGTTGCTATCGTTGTGATCATGGCTGCGACCACTTTGGTACTCACTTGCCAACATTATGTTGCGAGTCGTCGTAAAACCATTGCGATGCTTAAGAGTTTAGGTGCGAGCAAGCAGTGGATCGTTAAATGGTTGTCCGTACAGGTGTCTCTGTTGGTGGTTATTGGTGCAGTACTGGGAATTACCATCGGTATCGGCTTAGAATTTTTGCTTCGTATACCTCTGGGCGACTTATTACCAACACCACTTCCTAGCTATGGTATTGAACCTGTCATTTTGGCGATTTTATCAAGCATTCTCATTGGTGTGCCTGCTCTTGGTATTCCGTTAATTGGCTTGGTAAGCACTTCGGCAATCAGCGTGATTCAATCAAGTCACCAGTCTAATGAAAGCTACAAGAAATACCTGTTGTTGCTGGTGCCTATTATTCCAATGATGCTGATGTACGGCGATAACCTGTTGGTATGGATAGTTCTAGCGGGTATCGCTTGCCTGTTCTTAGTGCTTGCGATTGTGAGCACGCTTGTTCTGCGTTTGGTCGGTAAGCTGCCGACGTCGACATCTATGCGTTTGGCATTGAGCCGAATTAATCGCACACCATTAGCAACAGGGATTCAATTTGGTTCTTTAGCGCTGTCTTTGATGCTGTTATCGATCATATGGCTAGTGAGAAGTGACTTGTTGTCAGATTGGCAGCAAACTTTGCCCGAGAACGCACCTAATGCGTTTGCGCTGAATATTGCGAGCTATGAGAAAGACAGTTATCTCGAGACGATTGATGCAAACGAAGTAGAGCGTACTCAAGCGTTTCCAATTATACGAGGAAGGCTCACAACCATTAACGGCGTTGAGGCGGCGAAATACAGCGAGACCTCAGAAGAAACAGATGCACTAAGTCGCGAGATCAACTTCACTTGGGGAGATAGCCTGCCTGAGTACAATGAAGTATTAGAAGGCAGCTGGACACAAGAGCAGGGCGTATCTGTGGAATCCGATGTCGCAGAGCAACTTGGTTTGAAAATTGGCGATGATCTTTCATTCACAATCAACAGCCAGAACGTCTCTGCCAAGGTGAACAGCATCCGAAAAGTAGAATGGCGTGAAATGAAGCCAAACTTCTATTTCATTTTTACTCCCGATGTTTTGAGCGCTATTCCTTCTACTTGGTTGGTGAGCTTCAGATTAGAAGAGCAACACAACCAAATGCTCAACGAATTATCTCGAAATCACCCGACCGTGAGTTTGATGGACATTCGTAAAATGGGTAGCAAGATCCAAGAGTTGCTCAAACAGATTGTTTGGTCGATAACCGTACTTGCCGCGTTAGGTGTAGTGGCGGGGCTATTGCTTATCTTCACTCTGTTGCGACTGAGCTTATCTCAAAGACAACAAGAGATACGCTTGTACCGAACCTTAGGCGCGAGTAAGAAGCGTATTCTCAACACTATTTGGTGTGAATACGGGGTGATGGCGTTAGTAGCTGGCTCAATTGCTGCGCTAGGTTCTGAACTCAGTGTTGCAGGGGTAATGAACTTTGGCTTTGAGTTAGAACCTTCACTCCACCCAATACTGTGGATAGCGCTACCCGTGCTGACGTTTATCACATTGGCCGCGGTAGTGAATAGCTTAATCAAACGTTTGTTGGCACCAGTAAACAAGGATTTTGGTTAGTCGCTAGCAAGATCTAACCAAATGCTTAAAACGGTCTAAAAGTGAAATTACTTATACTTAGTCGTTCACTATTTATAAGACGTCTCTTTAGACCGCTTTTTATTTGACCAATGCGTAGCACAAGTTACGAACATCGCACCTTAATTTCCCAATTTTTTAGTATTTTTTAAAACTAATTGCGCAATAATGCCGATTTAATGAACAGCGGTTAGTCCCTGTAAACAAAGGGTTTGCGCAACTTAGCAAGAACGTTATCAACAGTTATCCACAAAAACGGTGGATAACTTTAGGGATAAGTTAACATCTATGTTTTAAGAGTACTGAGGCAGCCTTTATGTGGCGTCACTTAGGACAAATGTGACGGTTATAATAACCTTTAAAACTCAATCTGGAGTTATTGAGTCAAGAGATTATTTAGGTTTTTTACATAGATATTAAATACTGCCTATCTAAGACCTTGATAAAAATGTGTTTTAATTCGTAGCAGAACAAAAGTAGAATAGCGGCAGTTAATCATATTCTACAGAACACGATGAACCACAACAAAACGGATACAAATCAGCCTTCTATTGCCATTGTTGGTGGTGGTATTGCCGGAACGACGAGCGCAATTCATTTTAGTGAGTTGGGTTATAAGGTCACTATTTTGGAAAAAGGACCGAGTTTGGTTAATGGTCCACCAATTTGCCATCTGCATGCTGGTGGCAATTTGTATCGAGATATTTCTGTAGAGCAGTGTCTTCAGTTGCTCACTCAGTCAATTGATACCGTCCGCTTGTTTCCCCATACTATCAATATTCGTCCGACAATTATCGCTGTTCCACACAGTGATGGTGGAGAGCCGTTGGATCTTCTTCCGCGCCTAAAGATAATCAAGAACGCTTATGCTGAGCTTGTTAATCAAGATAAAAGCAACCAAGTGCTTGGTAAACCGGAAGAGTATTACAAGCTGTATAGTAAAGAAGAGTTACTAGCACTTGCTGCTCAAACACAGCCTCTGAAACCAACATCGCTTGATGAATGGTGTATTCCTTTCGCTAAACATACGGATCTAGAAACCCTTAAGTATCCTGTTGCTATGGTTCAAGAGTATGGCTGGAGCGTATTCCGCTTATCTGCAACCGCTCAACTCTCTTTGGGGCAACAATCTAATTGTACCGTGTTAACCAACAGCCGATTACAATCTGTTGAATCGTTAGAGCAAGGTTGGTCTTTGACTTATACAGACGCTGAGAACCAAAGCTGTCACCTAACGACCGACTACTTGATTAATGCAAGTGGCTTTGAAACGGGCATCGTGGATGACTTTGTCGGTTCTAAGCAACAAAGGCTTGTTGAGTTCAAAGCCGCATACGTTACGCAGTGGCCGTATTCGCAAGAATGTAAGGAAGAGTGGCCAGAGGTTATCTTCCATGGCCCGAGAGGCACACCGCAAGGCATGGCTCAGTTAACACCGTACGCTGATGGTGTATTCCAACTTCACGGTATGACAGAAGGGATTACTCTATTTGAGGGTGGGCTTGTTTCATCATCAACAGATTCATCACAGCCTCAGTTGCCTTCTAAGCTTCTTAAGAAAATCGTATCAGGTTGGAGTGAAGAGCAGCTCGAATTAAGAACTCGCGCTGCGATAACGCATATGTCTCAGTTCATCCCAAGTTTTAGCTCTGCACTGGTAGGTGGTAAGCCTTTGTTCGGTGCACAGCAGATTCCGGGAACCGATCCGAGCTTAAGAGCTTCAGACGTGTCATTCTGTGGTGATCGCTATGCTCGACTTGAAGTAGTCAAAGCATCTTCAACCTTAGAGGCAGCGCAAAAGGTCGCTGAGCATTGGTTTGATGTCGCAGAGTCAGTATCGATTGAAAATACACACTCAGTGACAATGTCACTTAATCTAAAGAATATTGAGAATAAAGCGATAGATTTGACACAAGAACGCGGATACCCAGAAGCCCTTGCAAAGGTATCAGGCCAAGATCACGCTTAATACTCAGTCATAATCTACTACGCTAAACATCTTCAATTCGGCTTACTTTGACAGGTAAGCCGAACCTTCATTCAAACGCCAGCTAATATACCGAAAACCAACCGAACTATATCTCTAGGCAATTACTTTTAGCTACAGAGCAAAAACTAATAGCCGAAAAACTGAGCCCATTGGCACCAAACATCTTGTAATCCTAAGCGATCGCCTTTACTAAACGAGACTTTATGTCCAGGTTTGGCTTGTGCTAAGCGCGGCAAATCGATTCTGGCAACACATCCAATCTTCGGATAGCCACCAATAGTCTGTCTGTCATTAAGCAACACAATAGGTTGCCCATCTTGGGGGATTTGAATCGCACCTAAGGCAATACCTTCAGACAATAGCGAAATATCAGGTGAATCAACCGATTGACCACTGAGTCGATAGCCCATGCGATTTGAATTTTGGTCAACGTGATACTGTGCGTTATACAAAGTCTCTTTTGCTGAACCAGTGAACAACTCGCTTTGATAGCCTTCAATCACTCGCAGGTTCACGGGTAGGTTGTAATTAGGCGTGTATCGGAAGGTGACACTCAACGCTTTAAACGAGCGAGAGAGTTGGTGTTGGGTAAAAGCAATGTGTTGCCCTTGCTGGCATGGCTCTCCATCTTGCGTTAATCCACCAATTTTTTCACGAGTCACTGTTGAACAGCTATCAAGAGTTGATGGAACATCGAAGCCCCCCTTAACGGCTAAATACGCCCTTAGACCATTTTTAGGTAAACCAAATGAGAGAACTTGCCCTGCAAAAGCTTGAAAAGTACGCCAGTTAGACTGTGGTTTGCCATCGAGCTTCGCTTGTAAATCGCCACCACACAACGCCATTTCGCAATCAAAATCGATACGTAACGCACATTGCCCAAGCGTGATTTCCAACGCTGCTCGGTTGACTGGGTTTCCGAGCAGGTGATTGGCCCAGCTATACGAGTAATCATCAACAGGGCCGCCTTGTGTCAACCCGAGATGAGCAACACCAAATCGTCCGAAGTCTTGAATCAAACTCATTGGCCCCGGCTTAAGTACTGTCAGTGTTGGTTTAGCGTTTGTCTTAGCCATTAGCGACACCTCCACTAATATCCATAAACTTAAGCTCAACAAATTCTTGTTTTGAAATCGCGATGAAACGGACCGTATCACCGACATTAAGCAGAGACAGCGGCGTTTGCGTGGTATCAGCGTTCTTTAATTGGCTGTGATCAAACAGTGCGAGTGGGCAATTGCCAATAATATTCCAACCGCCCGGTGAGTCCGAAGGATACACCGCCGTTTTCGTATCCGCGATGGCGATACTGCCTTTCGGCACACTTAAGCGTGGGGTTGAATGACGAGGCAAAGCAAGCTCGTTGACTACATCAGACATAAACGCAAAGCCAGGCGTAAACCCAATGGCACTGACGCTGTAAGTCTGTGAGGTGTGATGTTGAATGATCTCATCTAGCGACATGCCTTTGGCTTGATATCGGTCTAAGTCGAGTGCTGTTTCTGGTGAGTAATAAGCGGGAAGCTCGATAGTGTTACGCGTTTTACTAACACTAGAGAAGGACGAAATAGCATGACTCAACAAAGAGTTGAGTTGTTCCATGAGCTGATGTTCTGAAATTCTATAAGGTAAGTAATCGACCAATATTGTTTGGTAAGCCGGTGTCACATTCATCAATACAGATGCTAAGTGTTGACGAATAGCATCGGAAAAATGAGCCATGTACTGCGCATATTCGGCGCTAGATTGATTATTTGAAGGCGATAGCGTCAAGGTCACCAAAACGCTGCATTCCGCGACTGGCGCTATATTGAATTCAATTTGATTCGTCGTCATTTCGTTTCCATACTTTTACTTGCCTTTGATTTACTTAGTGTCTTTCATTTGCTTATTTGCTTATTT